>JBBRGW010000097.1:0-10729 GCA_038223525.1 Pirellulales bacterium | reverse complement strand
TGCCTGGTAGACATCTTCGTTTGTGGCGTCCACATTGTCTAAAAGTAGAACGGTTCGGTGACCAATGGCGGACTGAGCGAACAATTGATCATTTATTTTTGACCAACAATCTGTCGTTGAGTTAGATTCATCCTGAAACCCAGACAATCCATTCAATATTCGCGAGGGGACGGTTTCGCGATTTGCGCACCGAAGATTGATAACGACCAATTTCTCCATGGGTTTGCACGCATTCCTTATCTTGGCAAAGTGCGTCAAAAACGTGGACTTCCCAACTCCAGACGGCCCGATCACGAGCCCGAGCCTTTTTTCTTGAGTCACTAGAAATTCGCTTCTTGCTAGTGCTTCCTCGACGGTGCCTCCTGTGAAGACGCCTTTGCCTGTTGCGCTGATGGAGAAAGGGGAGCGAGGCAGTTTCCAGTATCGCAAATAGCTCATGTTCGAATCCTTCCCGTTTTTTATGCCGGTCTCGCAGAGAGCGAGTCTTCAGCAAAAATAGTTACAACCTTCTTGCTTCTCGGCTCGTAGCACTCCCCGTCTCCATCAAATCCGGAACTGCCTTTCCATTTCCAATGGTATTTTGCGATTTTCCTTTAAGAATTTGAAGGCTAATGGTCAGCAATAGGAATCCACATTAAACTCGGTGAAATGATAGGCCCCATATTCCAAAGAGAAATAGCAACGTTGCCACGTCGTGGCAGGCATTTCGCCAGCAGAGTGATCTTTGCGATGATGCTTTTCGCCATCATTTGTACCACTTGGCTTTTGCTGGCCGGAATTCAGCCGGTGCAAAACCCTGGCGACCTGGCTCGCTTCGGCGTTCTTATTTTTCAGTTGATCGGCCCTTTCCAGCTGATTGTGCTCTTGTTCATGGCTGCTTTGGCGGGAACGATTGCGGTTAGCCACGAAAAGGACAAGCAAACGCTTATCCTCTTGCTGATGACCTCGCAGACCAACTCGGAAATGGTTCTGGGGAAAATTGGTGCCGGCTTGCTCGCGACCATGAACGCCTTTTTGGCTTCTTTGCCGATTGTTTTTTCCGTCACACTCCTGGGGGGAGTTTCGCTGGAACAGGTGTTTTGCTGTTCTTGGGTAACGTTCTGTGCTTTGATCGCAAGCGCGACACTCGGCGCTACTATAGCATTCTGGCGTGAAAAGACTTTTCAATCGCTGACGGTGACGATGCTGATCATCGCTTTGTGGCTGTCGATTTGCGAAGTGATTGCGAGCGGAAGCATTCCAGGGGTTTCGCCGGAGGTATCCAAACTGCTTAGTCCTCTTCGAGCCATATTCGATGTAACGCAACCGATTGCATCGGAGTCCCTTTTGCCATTTTGGCTTCCGGGTGGAAACGCGGCTCTCTCGGGTGTTTCGCTGTTGTTGGTTGCAATCGCGCTTACGCTTCTTTCGATTCGTATGCTTCGCATCTGGAACCCTTCGCGTGAGCGACGCGGCGGCAATCCTGAAGCAGAGGAAGCGGTTGCGAGCGGCAGGGGGCTAGCCACCGAAGGTTTTCCGAACGCGCAAGAACCGCCGGCTCGCGACTTGACGCTCACAGCAAGGAGACAAGTAAAGGCTTGGAAAAGTCGAGCCCCTCGCCGTGTTTGGAACAACCCGGTACTTTGGAGAGAAATGCGAACCTGGGCCTATGGTCGCAAGGTGCTCTTGATTCGGCTCGCCTATTTGGCCTTTGGACTGATGGTCGCTTTTGGCGTCCGGCAGTTCGTTTTGAACGGAATGGCGATTCAAGAAACCACTTATCAAGAAGAACTTGTCCCGACCACAGTTTCGCTGCTTGCGCCCTTTTTTGTTTTGTCCTTGATCATTATTAATGCGTTGGCTGTCAACTCGGTTACGAATGAATGGGATGGCGGAGCGCTGGACTTGCTGTTGGTCACTGAAATAACTCCCAGCCAGTTCCTTTTGGGAAAGATTTGTGGTGTCCTGTATGTTACCAAAGAGATGGTGATCGCCCCGTTGTTGCTATGTGTTTATCTTTGGGCGCAGTCGGCCATGACTACCGAGAATTTGATATTCACCTTGATAACTCTTTTGGTGATGGACTTGTTCGTAACGATGCTCGGCATTCACTGCGGAATGATCTATTCGCAGAGCCGAGCCGCGATCGGTACTAGTCTCGGTACTGTTTTCTTCCTTTTCCTAGGCGTGGCGACTTGCATGTTGATCATGCTCATGTTCCGTGGATCTTTTGGAAGGCAACTGGCACCGTTTCTCTTTATCATTTTGGGAGGTGGGATCGGTCTTTATGTCGCATTGGGGAGCCGCAACCCGTCACCAGCGATCACCATCAGTTCATTTCTACTGCCGTTCCTTACCTTTTTCGCGATCACCAGTTTTATCCTTCGCGATCAGGAACTTGCTGTTTTTAGCGTCGTGTCCCTTTCATACGCCTTTGCAACCGCTGCTATGATGGTCCCTGCGTTGAGCGAGTTTGACTTTGCCTTTGGGAGATCCCGAACTGCTGACGACGAATAGGGTGGATTGCCAGCGTGCGAGTAAAGGAGTTTGACATTGGATAGCCAGGGGATAAGCTCGCTTGCGTGGTTACTCGTGCCTGCAGCATTGATCGGGATGCTTTGCTTATCAGCCCTCTTCTCAGCCAGCGAAGCGGCGCTGTTTTCGTTGACACCTGCCCAGAGACTTAAGCTGGATTCCAATCGTCGCGACGACCGAGCGATTTTGCGACTCCTAAGCAATGCGTCGCATTTGTTGACCTGCATTCTGCTCTGCAATTTGGCTATCAACATTACGTTCTTCGCTTGCGCTAACGTCCTGTCCAATTCACTCAATACCTCTAGCTCAGGTTCCGGCTGGGCTTTTCTCTTTGCGTTTGCAACCGTCGCGAGCGTGATTCTATTTGCCGAGCTCTTGCCAAAAAGCGTCGGTGTTCTAGCCCCGCTTAAAATCGGCCGCTTTATCGCGCTGCCAATGCTCTTTATCATGCGAATCGTGCTCCCTATCGGCAAAGCAATGCACTCTATCAATGATGTTTGCCGCAGACTTATCTGGCCCGGACTGGTGCCTGAATCCGTCCTCGAAACGTCGGATCTTGAGAGGGCGATCGAGCTGAGCGAAACGGATTCCAAAATGATCGATCTCGAAAAAGGAATCCTCCAGAACACACTACAACTATCGAATATCCAAGCCCAAGAATGGATGCATCCGAAAAGCCAGTTCGGCACGATTACACTACCAGCTACCGCCCAGGAAATGGAGGAATGGATCGCAGAACAGGGTGACGATCGTGTTGACGATATTCGCCGCGGAATCGCTCTTATGCTGTCGCACACGGACAACGAAGTGGTGTCGACAACGACTATCGACCAGTTAAGGAAAGCGGTGGTGCAGCAAACGACACCAACGTCACAGCCAGCCCATTTCGTTCCATGGTGCGCTAATCTTGCTGGTGTGTTGCAGCAAATGCTCAAATTAGACGTTAAAGTTACTGTGGTGGTCAACGAACGTGGGGACACAATCGGTGTCTTGTTTTTTGAGGAC
This sequence comes from Pirellulales bacterium, assembly GCA_038223525.1. Classification (GTDB taxonomy): domain Bacteria; phylum Planctomycetota; class Planctomycetia; order Pirellulales; family Pirellulaceae; genus JBKCUI01. The sequence continues at coordinate 7,210 of JBBRGW010000097.1, read as the reverse complement.
ATCATAGAAGCTATTTTTGCCAGCCCCTCGGATGCCATCAATACGATGGGACGCCCCCTGTTTGCCAAGACAGGAGAAGCTAAGTGGGAAGTGACCGGGGCAACACGAATCAAGCAACTGGAACGATCGCTTGGAATCAAATTGCCGGAAACCCGCGATGCTACGATCGCCGGTGTACTCCAGAGTCAATTGCGACGTTTGGCTCAAGTCGGCGATAGGGTGGCATGGGGAACCTTTACACTCCAAGTCATGGAGATCCACAGACGTGGCGAAATGTACGTCCAGATCACAAGCTCGGAAATCGATATCTCGGAAGACGAATCGGGCGGTATCGAATGACTTTTGCCTTGATTGTGATCGGATCTGCTTGTTTGCTAAGCGCGTTTTGCAGCGGTGTCGAAACGGGGCTCTACCGAGTCCCTAGAGTTCGATTGGTGCTCGACGCTGTCGACGGTTCACGGGTCGCTCGAGGGCTCTTGTGGCTCACCAATCACCCCGGCCTCTTTGTATCGACGTTGCTCGTTGGCAACACAGTTGCAAATTATGCAGTACCTGTCGGGATAGCTTGGTTCGTGATCAAATTGTTTGGCTACGACGACCCGGCCGTCAATATCCTAGTAAGTCTGCTGACCACGCCGTTGCTCTTTATCTTTTGCGAACTGCTCCCTAAGAGTCTTTTTCATCAAATGCCTAGCCGGTTGTTGCGCGCAGCCGGCTGGCCTTTGTTTGCATTGACCGTATTGGCATTGCCACTGACTTGGGCACTTTACTTTTTGAGCCGTTGGTTGCAATATGTTTTGGGTGAAGAACCGCTCAAGATTCGGCCAGCGCTCGCGCGCCGCGAACTCCGTCAAGTTCTTGAGGAGGGGGAACAAGCGGGATTGCTCGAATCTGTCCAGCGAGACCTCGTGCAAAATATGTTCGCATATGGCAGCGATCCCATCTCTCGCTACTGCATGCCGCTAAGAGGATTTCGAAGTGTGCCTTTGGATCTTCCGATTGAGGAGGCGAAGCAGATAATGCTCAAATCGAACCAATCGATCCTGCCTGTTTTGCATTCGAGAGAAAAGCGATTGGTGGGCTACTACGATGCGGCTGACCTTCTTTATGCAGAGGAAAGGCCCAAACTTCGAGCTGTTTCGACGTTTGAAGAAAACGACGGGCAGATTGGCGTCCTCAACAAAATGGTCTCGCAAGACACAAAACTAGGTCGCATCGTCAGCACAAACGGACAATTGGTCGGAGTAGTCCTTAGAGACCGTCTGATCGCGCAAATGTTGCAAAGAACCTAAATATGCAATCAACAACACGCTTGCGTTTTGGGCCAGACCATTGAATGATAGTCCGGTCGGGGATTTCTTCGACGAAAGCCCAAACAAGGAAAGAAAATGCCAATCTACGTATACGAATTGATTCGAGCTGATGGCCAGGATGGGGAGACATTCGAAGTTCTGCAAGGCATGAGCGAGCAACCGCTTACCAAGCATCCAGATACCGGCGAACCAGTCCGTAGATGCATTTCGTTGCCCTCGATTGCAGGCACATGGACGGATATGAAATCTAGTGCGAACTTGAGCGATAAAAATCTCGACGCCAAAGGGTTCACCAAATATGTAAAGATGGGTGATGGCATGTACGAAAAACGCGCCGGGCAAGGCCCCGACGTCATCTCCGCAAACGACTACCCGTAGTTCACTCTCGATTGGGAGTGACCCTTCGGCGTTGAAGCTCTGCCACCCTCGATCGATGGAACGATTCATCCAACGCTGTGAAGCATATGGAAACCGTGTCTATCAGGCCAAAGTCGCACCCGGCAGGTGCGACCTACCGTAGGTCGCACCTGCCGGGTGCGACTTTGGGGTTAGTTAAATGTTTTCGTTGATAAAAATTCTTCACAGCGTTGCCAACCACCCACCCGTCCTGCCAGCCCGCCAAGAAAATGCTTGCGTCCCAACGCTTCCTCGAATACACTTTGCATTGCAAAGCAAGAACCCGCTTGCTGGCCTGCACCTTCGCAGTCCATTTTTTTACGACTTCACTTTGCATTACAGAGTTCGCACATGCCAACTGAAATACATCCTTTCTCGCTGAGCGAACCTAGAGACTTGGTCCCTCAATGGCTCGAGTCGGATAGGCCGCAATGGCCCAATCTCATTCGCTCTTTGTGCAGTTCGATCGCGATCATGATCGGAGCGTATTTTCTTTGGGCGCAAAACTTTGGCAACACGGGTTTTGCGATTTTTCTAGCCGCGACTGCTTGCCTATTTGTATGGAATTTGGCTCAAGAACGGAGAGAGGGAGTAAACTTCGTATGGGTAGCGTTGCTGAGTATCGGGTTGCTCCTCGGATGTGCGAGATTGGTTTGGCAACCCAATGCGTTGGTTTGCATTGCGGGACTCATCCATTTGCTCGCGATTGCGATGGCGATGCAGGGCCCCCATCCTGGCGCCTTGGGTTTGGTTCTATTTGCGTTCCACAGTGCAGTAAACGGCGTCGCCCGTTGGATTCAGCTGCCGTGGATTCGGATTGCAAACGGGATGTCCCCAAATCAGTTGGCTTGGCTGAGCTGGGGGATTCCACTCTTGGCCGGTATTCTTTTTTTGATTCCGTTGATTCAGTCCCAACCCGACTTGGCAATGGCAGTGGTGCTAAATCTTTCTTTGCTGATCCAGAATACGGTTGATTGGTTGACGGATGTGAACATCGTCGCGATTCTACTGGTATCCATTGTCGGAATTTGGTCCTTGGGCGTGTTAGTGCCACGGCGTTTCATAAGCAAAATCTTACATTCCGAAACGGTGCCATGCGCGAAAGATGAAGTCTGTTCTCAACTAACTTACTTTGTCTCTCGCAATACTTTGATCGTGGTAAGCTGCGTGTTTGTTTGGTTTTTGTGTGTTGAGATTCGCTCTACTTGGTTTCGCGAGTTTCCGGAGGGTTTCATTTATTCGACCTTTGCGCATAGGGGCGCAGCTTGGCTGACCGTCGCATTGGCGATGTCGACGGTATTGTTGTCCGTTTTGTTTCGCTCGCATATGCACAAGTATCCTCGCATGGTCACGCTCCAACGGCTCGCATGGTTTTGGTCTGGTTGCAACGTACTCTTAGTGATAGCAACTTTTTATCGAATGATCATCTACGTCAATTTCAACGGCATGACCAGGATGCGTATCATTGGTTTTGTAGGAGTCGCATGTGTATTTGCCGGCTTCGTGATCGTGAACTCTCGAATCATGCGTCAGAAGTCGATCGCTTGGATACTTCATAAGCAATGCTGGGCGTTCCTTTGGAGTATCTATCTGCTTGCACTCCTACCGATGGACGCCATCTCACATCGTTGGAACGAATTCTGTATTCGATCGGGAAAGCTTGCTCCGGCGATCCAAATTGCAGTGCACTCGATCTCCGACGAAGGTATGCTATGTCTGTTGCCATTATTGGATTCGAAGACCGTAGAAGTTCGCGAAGGGGTCACTGCGATTTTGGCCGAACGATTCGTCCGAGCCTTGGCATCGCGGCAGGAGGAAAATTCCACTCGCAGCTGGACTCAGTTTTGCGGATCGAGCAGTTTGCTCGAATACCGATTTGTGCAATTGCTGCCACAACTGGAAACGTTCATCGATTCAAGCGAAAGCCGTCAAAAAGCGATTGATCGCTTCCGAAACTGGAGCATGCGCTGGTATTGAAGGGCTTGCAAACGCAAATAGAACCGTCGAATGCTTTCATCATCAAAATCGACTTCTCCACAACGACACAACCTAATGCTTTCGATAGGGACTCGCCTACCCCAAAGCCGACACTTACATTCGCGGAACTTTCCATAGCCAGCATTCTCGCTTCGGTGTTGTCGTGTGGTCGTTGATTATGCTACCCTATACGTTTGAAAGGGCGTCGCGATGTTCTGATTTGGAAACGCGTTACGCCTAGTAATTTGGTGATAGGCAAAGCGTCGGCTGCTGGTATTTCTAGAAATAGGACCCCGCGACGAACACCTGTCCGCTCACAACCTACTCAATCAGCCAGGGACGGCGATGAACATGCGACAATCAGCCCGTCGAAACGGCGCTAGTGCAACGGCCAAGCGAAAGAGACTTGCGCGGGGGATTGAGATATTGCAGCTCGCTGCACAGTCGATTCATTCCCTTGCAGAGTCGTTGGACGAAGAATTTTTAGTGGCGGTGGACAAACTCCTAGGCATGCGTGGGTGCCTCATCGTTTGCGGAATTGGCAAAGCGGGCCTTATCGGAAAGAAATTGTCGGCAACCTTTGCCTCAACAGGCACCCGAGCGCACTTTTTGCATCCGTCCGAGGCAGTGCATGGGGACCTTGGTCGCATAGGACCGACGGACGTCGTCTTGATGCTATCCAACAGTGGAGCAACGGAAGAAATCGTTCGCATATTGCCGTACATAGTTCGCAAAGCGGCCGGCTTAATTGCTATTACGAGCGGCGCCAATAGCCCCTTGGCTCGAGCCGCAGATATCGTTTTGGTGTTGCCGTCGAACCGCGAAGCCTGCCAGCACAATTTGGCTCCCAGCACCAGCACAACGGCCATGTTGGCGATCGGCGACGCATTGGCGTTGGTGGTAAGCGAAGCACGCGAGTTCAGCGTTCAGGACTTCGCTGAGTTGCATCCGGGTGGTTCGCTGGGACGCAAGCTCGCGATCGTCGACGAGGTGATGCGACCAGCGCTGGACTGCCGTGTGGCTTCGTCGCAATCGACTATCCGCAAGATGCTGGTTGAGGTATCGAGGCCGGGGCGTCGAACGGGAGCCGTGATGCTTACCAACGAAGAAGGTAAACTAGAAGGGATTTTCACAGATAGTGACTTAGCGAGGCTTTTGGAACAGCGACGCGAAAGCGATTTGGATACGGAGATTTCCCGATTGATGACCAGAACATTCTCGGCTGTCCGCTCCGGAGCTAAGCTGCTCGATGCCATCGATATCATGGTTCAACACAAAATTAGCGAGTTGCCGGTTGTGGATGCGGACGACAAACCGCTGGGAATGATAGACATTACCGATGTGCTGGGGTTCGAACATGATGTGGCAAATGATGTTCAAAAACATCCGAGCGAGTCCACATCGGATTGGGCGGAAGAAGATAGCCAACCGATCGATTGGCACAATGGACCGATGACACTTCGTCTTTTTGGTCCCGAAAGCTAAAGGAACTCTCGATGGCCCCGCGTGATACGGAAATTGCAAAACCAATCAAACTTATCTTGTCCGACGTTGATGGCGTCCTGACCGATGGATTGATCACTATTGACAACGCTGGCGTGGAAAGCAAATCATTCTACGTTCGCGATGGGCATGCTATCAAGATTTGGCGGAAGGCTGGTTTCCAGTTCGGTCTCCTGACAGCCCGCAACTCGCAGATCGTCAAGCTTCGCGCGGCGGAGTTGGGCATCACGTTGGTACGTCAAGGCTTCGCAGAAAAACTGCCAGCGGCTCGCGAGATGATTCAGCAAGCGGGTTTTGAAATGAGTGAGGTCTGCTATATCGGTGACGATCTGCCCGATTTGTCTGTTATGTATGAAGTTGGATTGAGCGCGACGGTTGCCGATGGAGCGGCAGAAGTCAAGCAGGCCGCGCGATGGACCATGAACGCGTCTGGCGGAAAGGGAGCTGTTCGGGAATTGATCGAGCGGCTTTTAAAGGCGAAAGGTCGCTGGGAGGACTTTGTGCCTAATCGGCTTACATGATGTTTTTTCGCGACTATTTCCGGGTCTTGGTCTCACTCTTTGTGCTCTTCGCGCTTTACCACGTGACTATCTTGCCCTTTTTGCAGCCGGGGCCTCGAACCGAGGGGAGATCGTGGCCCGGTTTGCCTACCACCATGCGAGACCATTGGTGGGAAGAACTGTTCCAGGAAGGGGACTGGCAGCGCGACATACAAAACCCGCCTCGCGTGCTCAAAACTGAGACTGCGACCCTATTATTTCAAACGAGGGAGCAAAAGTCGGAAACGCGCTGGCTTGTTAAGCCGCTCACTATTCTGATTCCTCAACGGGACTCAGGTGCGAACAAACGAGCTATCATCATCCGCAACAACGAAGGGGCGGAGCTCCAATTCGAAAAAGAAGTGAATTGGACGACAGAACTACCTCCCATCGTTAGCGGTCTGCTGTTAGGTGAGATATCAATCTATTCGCCGTCTGACGATGCGAACAAGAATAATGAAATGCGTATCAGCGCACGCGATTTGCGTATCAACAAACGGGAGATTTGGACAAACCAGAGGATTCGATTTCAGTATGGCAATTCGCTCGTCGAAGGGAGCGATCTCAAAATTGTCTTGGACAAAGGACTTCTCACATCCGAACAGCCAGGGGAAAAGAAAGACACCCCTTTCAATGGTCTAGACAGGCTGGACCTGACCTATGTAGAGCGTGTGCATATCGGTCTCGATCCAGGCGGGATCTTGCCGCGCAAGGATATAACGGATATCGCAGCGCGACAAGCACATGCCACTCTCAACTGCGGAGGCTCTTTTGTATTTCAATTTCAACAGTCGACGGCAACTTTATCCAGAGGGGTCCATATGGAGCACATCGTACAAGGACTACCGGTGGATACCTTTGACTGCAATGAATTAGAAATAACAGTCGGCTGGGAATCAAAGCCGGTGACACCGCAACCCTTAGTAGTAGCCGACAAGCAACCCTCAAATTGGCACATCGAAAGACTCAAGGCCATCGGCTCGGCGGGCAAGAACAATGGTGATCATTCAGGTTGGCTAAATCTAAAAGCACCTGGCATGCAAGTGGAAGCGGTTGGGCAGTATTTGGATATGGATATTCTGCATGGAATCGTCATGCTGAGCAATAAGTTACCGCTTTCTACCTCGCGCGAGATTACACCTGTCTATCTAAAACGAGAGGCTGTTCAAGTTTGGTCGCCGGAGGTTAGTTACCAAAGCGCTGCATCGATAGCCAACTCGTCTCAAGATCCTTACAAGTCGGGCATTCATGACAGCAAAAACCGTCTCGGCGCATTGGTGGCGCAAGGAGCTGGCCGGGCCCAGTTAGATAGCGACAGCGATACTTGGAAATTGTCATGGGGTGAAAGGCTGTTGGTGCTCCCCGATCCGAATGACTTGAGCAAAGACTTAGTAGACATCAAGGGGAGCGCGAACATCAGCAGCGAATTGCAAGGTAGGTTTCGAGCTGAGCAGCTTTACCTTTGGCTGATCCCATCGACAC
>JBBRGW010000096.1:0-10757 GCA_038223525.1 Pirellulales bacterium | reverse complement strand
GCATTCCGGCTGCGGAGTGTGCGGCGACAGTCTTGCACCTAAGCAGCCCTGCACAAGTAAGTGGGCAAAACATGTAGGCGAGTCTCTCCGAGACTCGCAGAAATCAGCGTCTCGGAGAGACGCTGCTACGTGATTAGACGAAGAAACTTCTGCGCAGGTGCTTATGTACCTAGTGCGTTCTTGATCTCCAAGTACCAGTGAGGAATGGTCAACGGTTTGTTCATTTCACACAACTGGATGTTTGCCATGCTCTCTCCCCAAGCTCGTCCGATGAGTCCACCGACGATAAAGTAAACGACAAACGCATCGGCAACAATAAATAGAACGAGCGGCCAAATGTTCATGATTCGAGTCCTTTAGCAGGCGGTTAGACGTACCGTGCGGGTGGTTGGATCCGCAAGCTCGATGCGAACTCGGACGGTTGCACCGTTTTCGGTTTTGGGAAGATTCGTCGCCTTGGCTCGAATCGCGGAATCGTGCGTTTGAACGATTCCCATTGCGGCGTCAACGACCTCTGCCTCGAGTATTTCACCGATGCGGTGCTGAAGCGAGACGGCTTCCAGGAGGTCGATAACTGCGCGATCCACATTGGATGCTCGCCCTTCGCAACGATCCATAACGGCCGGAAGCTGAGCGAGCAGGCCGGTCAATGCAGATGGTACTGCAAGATTGTTGGCGAGGAGGTAAGCGAGATCGAGTACGTAGCGATCGGCGAGTCGGCGCATGGGCGCTGTTGCGTGGGAATAGACTGCGCCGATGGCCGAATGCCACGCCGGCTTGTTGCTGTTGTAAAGTGCGTATCGAGCACGACCACCAGCCCGCCGAGCATCGAGGAGAAACCGCTGATGGCTGAAGTTTTCAGGGTCCATTCGACGCTGAAGATCTCGTAACGACTCGGTTAGTGCCCAATTTATTCCTAACGCGTGGGCTGTTCGACGCAACGATGCAACCGCGTGTGGCTCGGGCTCATCCATGACGCGAAAGAGTCCCATGTGGGCGTTTTGCAATAGCGAACCGATCGCCATGTTGACAGCCAGTGAAAGTGCTGAGTTGATAGATTCCGAAAGTACGCGCGCACGCAGCACGAGACGAACACCCCCGGGTGCAGACTCATCGACGATGACTTCCTGTTGAGGAAACTCAACTCGAACTGCGCCGCGGGCAGCCTCATCGGCCCACATTCGCTTCGCAAACTCCTCAACGAAGGGGAGCAAGCCTAAGTCGATGCCGTCGTATGCCAGCTTGGCTCTGCTTCTGCAGACGACACGATCGATGCTTCGGAGCGAGACTTTGCCTTTGGGGCAAATGGAAACGACGACGAGTATGGCCGGGCGTGGCCCATCTGGGAGCAAGCTCGCGGCTCCTTGGGAAATGACTTTAGGGTACAAGGGTATCTTTTTTGCGAGTCCATAAATGGTTACGCCTCGCGTCCAAGCCTCCCTTTCGATTTCGCCCTCTGTCGGAACAAAGGCGCTCACATCGGCGAGCGCATAATACAGAACCAGATCGTCCCCATCTCTTTCGATCGCAAACGCTTGGTCCAAGTCGGTCGAGGTAGCAGGGTCGAGCGTAACGAAAGGGATTTGAGTAACATCCCGGCGGCCGGCGAGCCAAGCGGGATGGGTGGACACTGAATCTGCCGTAGCCATGTCGGCGGCCACAATGACTTCGGGTGGGAAGTCGGATGGCAATCGAAACTGAGTAGCAATCGCGTTGAAACCATTGGTCAGCGCTTCCTGCGCTTTCTCCGCGATGTTCATACAGAAATTTTTTCGGAAATGATAAGGGTGTGACGTGGCTAGTCGGAGGTAGAGAGTGGCTTACAGCCAATTTCTAGTTTAGCCGAGAAGCCTGAACGATCCGCCGGGCAAGCCGGCGGGATTCGAAAATACCGCAGGCTTATACTGCTGGATTCTTATGTTTTGCGGCTAATTGGAGCAAGACGGCCTCCAAAGGCGTCGAAAGCCAAGTGGGGCCCGAGCATTAAACCACGAAGAACATTCGACCGCTATGCGCTGCGACCTCGATAAGTTCGATCCGAAAACTGCTTGACCTTTCGGCTAGCCATGTTCACTGCGCGTTCCACCATCTTGAGTTTGTGGTAAACGACGGGCCTGTTTCGAAATCGAGACAGCGAACGTCGGTACTTCACGAAGAACATGAACGTCTCCGCAAAATCCTCGCTCGAATTGGTCGAGGCGTAATCGGTAATAAACTGCTGAAACAGACAGCCATAAAAGAACTTGAGCTTCCCTTGCTCGCTGCGACATCGACCCTTGCCCGCCTGATACTCAGGGTCACGTTTCAAATGACGACGCCATGTTTGATAGGGAGTGGCTGTGCAATTGCTATAAGGTTCACCAAACGTACGGCTAAACCACTCTTGCTTGAAGAAGCTAGGGTCAATGTAGTACCACGCGTGGGCATACTCATGCCGTATTGTGTCGCACAGGGTCATGCCGGGTTTGTAAGGCTGATGAGGCAAGTCGCGAGGCAAGTAAATGACGCCTGGGCGATAACCTCGCTTGCCGTAGTGCCCGACTTGTTCGAAGACGTAACCTCGTTCACCCGAACTCTTGACATTGGATATGCAAAGTTCAACGGTGTCTAGATAGACCCCGTCGGCCAATAGGCCAAGCTCAGCGAGCTCATGACGAACAGAGTTATATGCACGGTCAACATTGGCCATGGTTTGGACGCGATCTTGGTTCTAAATTGCAGGTTAGGGCAAGCCATCAATGTTCCAACTGAGGCATGCCTTCGTTTGGGGTCGCGTCCCTGCTCTAACAAGTCTGCTTTGAAGACCCCGTCCCTTCAAATTGAATTTGACAAAAAGGACCTCCCTTACCCAAAAGGGGGGGTTGGAGGGGTCGCTTTTGAGGAAACGGACTTCTATTCAGTGCAGACAACCCGATTCTTGGCCACGCAAAACGCTTAGGCAACCCACCATAAAGAGGGGTTTTTAGCTAAGTTGGCAACTAGTCAGCAGTTGCGATCGCAAAAGAATTTTTTGGGGGCGGGGGCGGTCCGTGTATCTCGCCTCGCGAAGAGCAGGACCAATTAAAACGTTGGAAAAGTTTGAGGAATGTAGCAGATATGCGCAGACGAGAATGCATGACGGTATACTGGATTGCGGCCCCCGTCGACCGGTTCCAACGAATGCTTACTGGAAAACACATGCTCAAAAACTTGTTCACTTGCTGGATCGCCCTGTTGCCGTTTTCTGTTTTTGCAACGGACCAGGGTTCTGACCCTCAGCTGTTGAAAAAACAATCTAGTTGGAGCTGGCCCGAGAGTGAGAAGATAGTGCAGCAATTGGATGCCTACGTGCAAGCGAGGCGATCTGAAACGGGTGGCGAACCGGTTCGCATTGAAAGCTCCGATACTGCTGCCTTGAAAGGGGTTGGGTTGTTGGACTTCGTTTTGGCTTCGACCGCTCGCATCGAGCCAGCCGTCGCAGCCCTCAAAACAATCATAGATGGCCCTACCGGCTCGGGCAGTTACTCGACCATGGAAGCCCAACTCAGTTCGATCCTGGCAAACGGCAGTATCCCAAGCTGGCTTCGGGCGGACATTCAATTGATCTGTTGCCGTTACTTGGTTCAACATGGTCTCTACGATGAAGCGTTGCAGCGTCTCGTGCCGCTTGCCCAAGAATCCACTTCGGATCCAGCGACCTGGCTCTTCTGCATGGGCGTGTGCCAACACCATCTTATGCAGCGATCCGCTTGTTTGGAGACCCTCGAAAAGCTACTCGAACGAGAGACCGAATTGCCTACACGCTATGCGATCACGGCTCGCTTGATGCAAGCCGACATCAAGCCGTTTAAGGAGGATTCCCTGGACGAGATAGCCAGATTGATGAACGACGTCGAACGCCGCTTGGCTTTAGGGCGAACAGGAAAAACCGTTCGCGACAAAGAGCAGACCATCGTCGACAAACTGGACAAGATGATCGATAAACTGGAGCAGCAGCAACAACAACAGCAGCAACAACAACAGCAAAAGAGCGGTGGCGGAGCAAAAGGGCAAAAGCCGAATCAAGGCGGTCAGCCCATGGATGACACCAAGCTTGGCGGGGAAAAGGGGCCGGGAGATGTTGACCAAAAGGATATCGGCAACGGCAGCGGATGGGGAAACCTTCCACCTGCGCAACGTCAAGAAGCATTGCAGAACATCACCAAAGATATGCCAAGCCACTTCCGCGAGGTCATCGAGGCCTATTTCAAACGTTTAGCAACCAACAACAAACCTTAGAACGCAGTACAAGACTCTCAACACAATTCCCACCATGAAACTACAGATCTTAGCCCTCGCTCTCCTCTCCTCTTTGTTTTGCACAACGGCATTCAGCCAAGAATCAAAGACCAAGACCAAAACGATCCGAGCGCTGCTCATCGCCGGCGGTTGTTGCCATGATTATGCCAAACAGCAAGAAGCGCTTTGCAAAGGCATTCAGTCTCTGGCGAATGTCCAAGTCGACGTGTATTGGACGGACAACAGCACCACGACGCCGATCCTACCTTTGTACGGCAAATTGAATTGGGCCGAAGAGTACGACGTAATCATTCACGACGAATGCGCAGCCGACATCAAAGATCCTGCGATCTTGAATCGCATCATACAGACCCATCAAAAGATCCCTGCCGTTCACTTGCACTGCGCCATGCATAGCTTCCGAACGGGCTCCGACGCGTGGTTCAAACACCTGGGGCTTCAATCCACTGGCCACGGTCCACAAGAACCCATCGAGATCCAGTTTGTAGATACCAAGCACCCGATCACAGCAACGCTTGGCGACTGGAAAACAGTCAAGGAAGAACTCTATAACAACGTCAAACTTTTCGATGCGCATCCTCTCGCGGTTGGCAAACAAAGCGTTGGCAAGGGGGACAAAGCGCGTGTCGATGAAGCGGTTGTCGCTTGGATCAATGAAGCTCAAGGAGCGAGAAGCTTCAGCACTACCATCGGTCACAATACCGAGACCGTTCAGGATGCGCGGTACCTCGAACTGGTCACCCGCGGTCTCTTGTGGGCTTGTGGTAAACTGACCCCGGAATACTTGCAGCCTTACCAAGGTGAAAACAAAGTCACCTTCATCGACAAAACGAAAGTCAAGGCATCATCCAGTGCCAACGCGGTCAAGATTCCTGAGGGAGCGACGTTGGTCAAAGCTACAGCCTCAAGCTCGCAGTCAAACCAAGATAGCCACCTCGCGTTCGATGGCAATGCCGAGACTCGTTGGTGTGCTGACGGTGGCAATTTCCCACAGTGGCTCCAAGTGGAGTTCGAAAAAACACATTCAGTTAAAGAAATCGAAATAGTTTGGGAATTTGGTGGCACGAACTACCTTCACCGCGTAGAAGGTTCCGTAGATGGCAAAAGCTGGTTGCTGCTGCTGGACAAGTCGGACAGCCAAAGCAACAAGCATGGGGTCGCGAAACTCTTAGAGCAGCCCGCAGTCAAGTTCGTGCGCATCACAGGCGTGGGCGCGCCAGCAGGGAGTTGGTGTAGCATACGCGATGTGAAGATCAAAGGTGATGGCATTGGAACCCTTTGGCCCGCAGACCCCAAGGACAGCAAACAAGCGTTCGTTCCTTTACAAGGCAACTCGCTAGCTAAGTCTGGGAACTCGATCCCCCGCATCGAAAAGCTTACCGTAGCCGAAGAAGCTTCCCTATTAAAGGACGTTCAAGTGCCGGAAGGATTTGACGTGACTGTGTTCGCTTCTCCGCCTGCCGTGAACTATCCGGTGTTTGTTGCTGCGTCGGTCGATGGAACGCTCTATGTGAGTTCGGACGGCAATGGCTCGTTGGGGCGCGACCCAGAGCGTGGTCGAGTTATTCGACTTCGCGACTTGGACGGAGACGGACGTGCGGATGAGACCAAAGTGTTTTGCGAGATCGATTCGCCGCGAGGACTGGTATGGGATCATGACCGGCTTTATTTAATGCACCCACCCCATTTGAGCGCTTTCATCGATCGAGATGGAGACGGAGTCGCGGACGAACAAAAAATCCTCGTCAAGAACCTAGCCTTTGGATACGACAAACGCCCCGCAGACCATACGACTAACGGAGTTAGTATGGGTGCAGACGGCTGGCTCTATATCGCCGGCGGCGACTTTGGATTCATGGATGCAGAGGGTACCGACGGGCGCAGACTGACGCATCGTGGCGGTGGTGTCATTCGAGTTCGACCCGACGGTACCGGATTGGAAATCTATTCGACTGGCACTCGTAACATCCTCGAGGTCGCCATCAGTCCACAAATGAACATGTTCGCTCGAGACAACACCAACGATGGCGGAGGTTGGGACGTGCGACTCCATCACTTCACCGGGACAGACGATCACGGTTACCCTCGGTTGTACAAGAACTTTGCAGATGAAGCTGTGCAACCATTAGCCGACTACGGTGGGGGCTCGGGTTGCGGCGCGGTGTTCATTGATGAGCCTGGATTTGGCAAATGGGGCAATGCTCCTTTTACCGCAGACTGGGGCACAGGTTCGCTCTACCGACATTCGGTCTCGCCTCGCGGTGCAACGTTTGAGGAGACAGCCAAACCAGAGTCCTTTATCAAAATGACACGACCGACCGATGCCGACGTGGACGGAAACAGCAGGGTCTATTGCGCGAGCTGGCGCGGTGCCACATTCGATTGGGCTGGCCCGGACGTCGGATATGTCGTCTGTGTGAAACCCAAGGACTTACCCAATTCTCCGATGCCCAACTTTGCCAAGGCGATGGACAGTGAACTCATCGAAACACTCAAATCCAACAGCTATCGCCGACGAATCGAGGCGCAGCGCGAACTGATGCGACGCGGCAATGCTGCTTACAGTAAACTGCTCGAAACGAGCGTCGCGACGCGCAGTGCCGATCGCAATCTTTTGGATCAACTGCAGTCCAACGCAACGCCCGCTGAGCTCATCCAATCGCTGGCTCACAGCGACCCCGTCGTCGTGCATACTGCCATCAGGTGCCTTGCGAAGCGTGGCGAATACGCTGCATGTTTCAAAGCGCTCGATGAAAGCAAAACGCCAGCCCAGCCCATCCTACGAGCGTTGGCGATGATCCATCGGCCGGAAGTCGTCGATGGCTTGATCGCTAGACTGGGTGCTGTACCGGCGACCGCGCGTAAGGACTACTTGTTTGCTCTTTGCCGACTGTATTTCGTAGAGGGCGTTTGGAAAGGGGACTCCTGGGGCACACGTCCAGACACGCGCGGCCCATACTACCAACCGGAATCATGGGATGAGACGAAAAAGATAGCAGACGCTCTCCGCAAATCGTTAGACAATGCAACGCCAGACGAAGCCGCCTACCTGATCGAGTCCATGCAACGGAATCGAATCGAATCGAACGACTCGCTGGACCGCATCTTGAAACTCGCATCAACAAACGATCAATTGTTAGGGGCTGCAATTGCACAATTGGCATCGGCCTCAGAAATCCCTAAAGAGGGAATCGAATTGTTGTTGCGGGCTGTCGACAAAGAAAACGCTCCGTCGACAATGCTATCCAATGCCATCGTCGTACTCTCGAAATTGGATTCCCAAGAGGCACCCGGAGCGATCCTCAAAGCGCTCTCGAAAATGGAAGGTAAAGAGGCCATCAAGGATCGCAACAAAGCCCGCGATGCGTTTTCCAACTCTTCCAAGATGGATATACATGTCGAGTTTTTCGAAAACGCTTCGATGAAAACAAACGATGCCTCGTTTTGGGCCGACACAGCGTTGCTCGCAATCGCATCAAGAAAAGATGGAAGCCCAGAGTATCGAGCCCGCGCAACCAAAGCGATCGAAGAAGCGTGGTCCCGAACCTCGCGCCGAGCTCCCTTAATGCGGGCAGCGGCAGAAATCAACAACCATCTTTTGGACAGCAAAATCTTGCTAGCCGTACAAGATCCTGACCCAACCACTTCCCAAGTTGCTAGCCGAGTTGTTCAGCAACTCAAGATTAAGCCAGAGGCGAAAGACAACTCGCCCAAGATCAGTAGCTTGCCTCAAGAGGAAGCGATCGCGTCGGTTGTCTCCAAACGAGGTGATGTTGCACACGGCAAGGAAGTCTTCGCGAAAGCCAACTGCGCCGCATGCCATACGGTCAAGCAGGACGAAGTGCAAAAGGGCCCGTATCTTGGCACCATCGCAAAAACTTACAAACGCCCTGAATTGACGGTCGCGGTGTTGGAACCCAGCAAAACGATCGCACAGGGATTTGTAACCAATTTGATCCTGACTAAGGATGGGGAACTCCGGACAGGTTTCGTTACCAGCGAGTTGACCGACCGCGTCACGATTCGCGACCAGAAAGGGGGCGAGTTTACAGTCATGAAGGACGAGATCGAGGAGCGAAAAACGTCTCCAACCTCGGTGATGCCGACGGGTGTCATGAACGAGTTTACAACCTATGACTTGTCATCGCTGATCGACTACCTCGAGTCCTTGGCACCTTAGGCCAACGTGCTTGCCTGACTTTTCGCGATTGTTCATGCATTGTTGCACGACGCTGCTGCGTCGTGGCAAATAAGGAAGCAGTCCGCGAGCGATGTCGGTGATCTGTTTTGACAAAAAATGGTTGTTAAAAAATTGAGGCGCGATCTCGGTCACTTATTTTTTACCCTACCTCTGCAACACCGGAGGAAGTTGCCATTCAACTTAGCCAGCCCATTTTCTCTCGCTATCTGAACATACATTTGGCTAGAGCCCAGGCTGCCGCTTGCGATTTGGGTCACTGTAGAAGAAAATGGGTGAAGCGCGGTTGCTATCAGATCATTCTCGTTGCCGGAAAGGGGTAAAGAATTTATGAGTATCATTGCTCCCAAAGGTCAGAAATGGACCTACCAGGACTATGCCAATTTACCTGAGGATGGGCAACGGCATGAGATTATTGCTGGAGAACACTTTGTGAACGCCTCCCCAAGCACTCAACATCAGCATGTCTCAAAACGATTGCAGTATCAGCTCTATACCAAAATCGAATTGGCGGGCATTGGCGTGCTCTACAATGCTCCAATTGACGTTCAGCTTTCGGATTTTGATGTCGTGCAGCCGGATCTCGTCATCATTCTCAACGACAAAGTCCGCAAGATCACGCCGACGAAAATCAAAGTAGCTCCACATCTTGTGGTGGAGATTCTTTCGCCATCGACCACCGACTATGATCGCACGATAAAAAAAATCTCTACGAGCGATCCGGGGTTTGCGAGTATTGGATAGTGGATCCATTCGAGCAGCAAGTGGATCAATGGGTGCTCGCGGACGGGAAGTTTGTTCTAGTACCTCGCGCCAACACCCTTCGCTTGTCGTTCCTCAACGGTATCGAAGTGGATTTGGAAACGGTTTGGTAGTGTGACACGCTGATCCTGACCGTTTTTCCGCGTGGCTTGCTCTCTTTCGTACAATTCCGTTGCCGGTGATTTAGCGTCTCCCAACGGAGGGCGCAGCGGTGAAACTCCGTCTAGTTTAGGCGAAACTAGATTGAAAAAAGCCTACGGGATCAAATGGGATCAAATGGTGTTCGTGGAATGACAACGGAGTGGAGCGTCACCCCGTTCGCAGTGATTCAAGAAATCAGGCCGGGCAAGCTCATCCTCAAGCGATCTCAAAACAGCGGGACGCTCACGGTCACCGCCAAAGTTAGCAACGGGGGAAAGGCCATTGAGAAGTCAGTAAACATCCTCGTGGTGGAGCTGGGGTGGTGGGGTATGAAGCTCGCAGACGGCGTCGATCATAACTCGGGCTGTCGCTACTCGTGCCGTGTAGCCTAAAAACCTGAACGAACCGCCGCAAAAGGCGGGCGGGATTCGAAATACCCCAGGCTTGCCCTGGGGATTGTTATGCTTTGTGGCTAATCGATCCAACATGAGTATTCTTTCGACGCTCGGCGTGCGCCCAGCGGGCCCCTGCCATTTTCCGTTGAAGGGTTGGGAAAAGTTTGCTCGCATGGTTCAGCCGTTGATCGAATTCGTTTGAGTACCGAGCTTAAAGTCCTGGATAAAGATTCCACTGAGACGAAGAAAATCAAATAGGTTTGCCCATCGCGATTTTGAAACCACCCGTAGGGCTAGCGCTGGCCTGTTAAAAAACTGCTATTGCAATCATCTTAGATTGCGCAAGTTTTGTTCCGAGAAAGACCCCGGCGGCCTCGTGCCGCCTGGTGAACGAGGTTCGTTGGCTAGAAAAAAGACCGACCGTTTTGAAGACCCCCGTGACAAACGAGTCACGGGTGAATCAGGTTCATTAGCTAACGAACCTTTCGTTCCAGTCGGACGAGCCGACTGGGGACGCGAGAAGTGGGAAGAGCGATTCTAGCCGCTAACCTTTTGCACCAGTTGGACAAGCCAACTGGGGGCAAGACAAAATTTCAGGAACAAAAACGAAACAGCTAAATGTGGTGTCAATACAGAATTTTTAACAGCCCAGGCTAATGCTGGGCTGTCAAATCTAGCTATTAGCCTTTTGTTCCAGTGGTTCGAGACGACTGGGGACAACACTTGCCAGCCAAGCTACGCCCTATTTCGGGGGCTCTTTTCCTTTTTGGAAATCCCCGGCCGAGACGATTATGAGCTTCTTTTGATTGAGCAACTTCTTGACGACTGCGTCCACCGACTGCTTGGTTAGCGCTTTTCCGTTCGTTTGACGGCGAGCTAAAAATGTTTCATCCCGATCCGCTTCTAGAAACTGATGCAGGGTCGACATAAGCTGAACATCGTTGCTCAAATTTTCTTCAAGCTGCTTCAAGTAGCTTGTTCGG
>JBBRGW010000095.1:0-10808 GCA_038223525.1 Pirellulales bacterium | reverse complement strand
CTTCTACTTTGGTCGATTCAAACTTGATGGATGGGTACTTCTTGACATCGAAGAAGTCCGGGTTTTTAAGGTGACCGGTCAGCATTTCGTTGTCCGAAAAAAGGCTTTCGGTCATGATCTCGATGGTGAGCGTACTTTTGTCTGGACTTTCCATGTCCACTTTGGCTTCCGACTTAAAGTCCTTGAATCCACCTTCGTGTTTTCCATTTGGCTTTTTGCCCACAAAAGTGATCTTCGACTTATCCTTGTCCGCTTTTAGCGTTTGGCCAAAAGCTGGAACTGCACAAGCAACCATCAAAGAAAGCGACAGGAACACGTTTCGAAACATCATCTAACCCTCAAAATAAATCTGGTAACGTGACAACGCATGCTTGGTCAAAGCTCAATGCGTTTTAAACTAACTGCCAGTATACCAGGAGTTGAGGGAATTAGGACAGGTGCAGCTGGGAACGAAAACAGGCCGGGAAAACATCCCGGCCTGTTTGGAATTCACAGTTTCTGAACAATTCTGTCTTAAGCGCCGGCTGTTGCAGCGGGTGCGGTCGCCTCAGACTGGTCTCGAACTTCGCCCTTGAAATCGAGTCGTGTAATCTTGCCGTCGGAGTCCTTGATCGCCTCGACCGTGATCGTGTTCTTGCCCTCAAAGGTTCCGCGGAGGAGCTCTTCGGCAAGCGGATCTTCAACCCGTTGTTCAATCGCTCGGCGAAGTGGACGGGCTCCATAATCGAGGTCCGACCCCTGCTTGATGATGAACTCTTTTGCTTCATCGGTCAGGATGAGCTCGAGCCCACGCTCATGTAAGCGTTGTAGTACCTTGGTCATTTCGAAATCGATCACCTTCTTGAGGTCCTCTTTGTTGAGGTGTCGGAAAATGATCGTATCGTCGAGACGGTTCAGGAACTCAGGTCGGAAGACTCGCTGAATCTGATCCATCACGCGGGACTTCATGCTATCGTACGATGCGTCCCCATCAGGCTTCGTGAAACCAAAGGCGGATTCGTTCTTGATTGCATCTGCACCCGCATTGGTAGTCAGAATGAGAATGGTATTTCGGAAGTCCACTTGTCGACCAAAGCTATCGGTTAGGCGTCCTTCTTCCATCACTTGCAAAAGCATGTTGAAGACGTCTGGGTGAGCCTTTTCGATTTCGTCCAAAAGCACGACCGCATAAGGTCGGCGTCGGATTTTCTCGGTAAGCTGTCCCCCTTCTTCGTAACCAACATAACCAGGAGGTGCACCGATGAGTCGGCTCACATTGTGCTTCTCCATATACTCGCTCATGTCGATATGAATGAGTGCTTCGGCATCGCCGAACAAGGTTTCCGCGAGTGCCTTGGCGAGCAAGGTCTTGCCAACGCCCGTCGGTCCCGCAAAAACGAAACAGCCAGTTGGACGCTTCGGATCCTTGAGTCCGCTTCGGCTTCGACGCACAGCTTTCGCAACCGCAGTAACCGCTTGCTCTTGGCTTACAACTCGCTTGTGTAGCTCCGCTTCCATGTTCATCAATCGCAAGGAATCTTCGGTAGAGAGTCGTGTCAAAGGGATGCCGGTCATCTTGGAGACGACTTCTGCAACCACTTCTTCGTCGACCACTCCGTCGGTTTCTCGGCTCTTTTCTCGCCAATCGCGTGTGATCTGCTCCTTCTTGCGACGGAGCTTGTCCGCTTGATCTCGAAGGCTAGCTGCCTTTTCGAAATCCTGGTTCGCGACCGCATCTTCTTTTTCTTTGTTCAAGCGTTCGACTTCGTCGTCGATATCCTTCAAATCCGGTGGCTTGCTCATCGTGCGCAATCGGACCCGAGCGCCCGCTTCGTCAATCACATCGATTGCCTTATCAGGTAGGCACCGAGCAGTGATGTAGCGTTCGCTCATTTCGACAGCTGCAACGATCGCATCATCAGTGATTTGGACACGGTGATGTTCTTCGTAACGGTCTTTGAGTCCTTTGAGGATTTGGATTGTTTCGGTTTTGCCGGTAGGCTCCACCATGATTTCTTGGAATCGACGTGCGAGCGCATTGTCCTTTTCGATGTACTTGCGGTACTCGTCGAGGGTTGTTGCTCCGATGCACTGGATTTCACCACGAGCGAGGGCTGGTTTGAGCACATTGGCTGCGTCGATTGCACCTTCGGCTCCGCCTGCACCAACGAGGGTGTGCAGTTCGTCGATGAACAGGATCGTATTGCGAGCGCGTCTCACTTCGTTCATTACGGCCTTAATTCGCTCTTCGAACTGGCCTCGATACTTCGTACCTGCAACCATCATTGCCAAATCGAGAACGACGATTCGTTTATCGGCAAGAATCTCTGGCACTTCGCCATTGATCACACGTTGTGCAAAGCCTTCGACGATCGCTGTCTTGCCTACACCGGCTTCGCCGAGGAGCACTGGATTGTTTTTGGTACGCCGGCAGAGCACTTGTGTTGCTCTTTCGATTTCTCGCTCTCGTCCGATGACCGGATCGAGTTTCCCTTGACGGGCCAATTCGGTGAGGTCGCGTCCGAAGCTATCGAGTGCCGGAGTCTTGCTCTTGCCACCCTTGGCTGGTTGGCCAGGTTCACCGCCGCCGGTTCCTTCGCGTCCGCCACGTTCGCCAACTTCGGCGCTTTCCATTCCGTGACCCAGAAGATTAAGGACTTCCTCGCGAACGTCTTCGAGCTTCATCCCGAGGTTCATCAAAACTTGAGCAGCAACGCCTTCTTGTTCTCGAAGCAATCCGAGGAGAATGTGTTCCGTACCGACATAATTATGGTTCAGATTGCGAGCTTCCTCCATGGAGTACTCGATCACCTTTTTCGCTCGCGGCGTTTGTGGCAATTTGCCGATTGTCACCATTTCTGGGCCGCTTTGAACCAGCTTTTCGACTTCAAGCCGAATTTTTCGCAAGTCGACATCGAGGTTCTTCAAGACGTTGGCTGCGACGCCACTGCCTTCCTTAACCAAGCCCAAGAGGATGTGTTCTGTCCCGATGTACTCGTGGTTAAATCGTTGAGCTTCTTGGTTTGCCAACTGCATTACTTTGCGAGCGCGGTCTGTGAATCTTTCGTACATTTGCAAACCTTTCTTTCGAGGTCGATTAGGTGTTGTGCCGAAGTGGCGGTACACCAACCAACCTCGTGAAATGAGACGTGGTCCGTGTGGTGCTGATCGTCGCTTTAATTAATAACATCAGCTTGCAATTAAACAATGCAAATGATGTTCCAAACTCAATTCCTGTCAATTTGGCGCTACTTCGAGCCTCCATAGCTTGGCTCAGTATTGTAGTGCTGGAGCAAGGTGTTGCTGCTTTTTGACAAAGTTGCAACGCATGGTGTTCCGAAGTTCCAACTCTTCCGCAAAAAACGGGTAGGTTGGCGTTTCCTAACAACGCGATCGTAACGGTTTTGTCAGTCGTGTGCAGGGGGTGCCTGAATCTTGATGCGCAGGCATTGCGCTTTTTCCGACTGCAATTCGCGGAGCCAAGGAGTGGCCGCGTCCAGTTTGCCCACGTTCGAAATCAATTCTAGCGCCTGAGGAATTCTTCGTGTTCGTCGAAGAATAGCAATCCAAAGCAGGGCGGACTCGACGTCGCCACTATTTCCCTGAGTGTTTTTTTTTACGAGCCGTTCCGCTTCAAAATAGCTAGCCTGAAGATAGAGTTCCTGTGCATGCTCTAAATTGAGTTGGCGAGCGGATTCCCCTATTTCCGCTTTTCCAAAAACGGGAAACATCGAACCAATAGCGGACATAAAACTGGTTATGGCAACGGTGAGCCACAGTGATGCGAGTATGACGCGGGCGAGCCATTGCGGGCTGAAAAAAACAATCAGCCATTCCGGCCAAACAAAGGTGGCCAGCCAAGCAATCACCACAATCCAGCTAAAAAGCAGGGAAACCAACAGCGAATGAAAGTCCCCCTTGAGCCATAGTTTTTGAAAACCAGGCCAAAAGCGAAAGGCAAAAAATAATACCGCTCGAGGTTCCATCCGCAATCTTCGTCCGTGAAGCATTTACGTCATACGCCGACAGGATAGTGAACACCCGCAACAAAACGCAAGTGCATCCAAGCTTCTTAGCCACGAAACTTATTCACCTACCAGACAAACGGCCTGTAGTCTCAACCAAAGACAGTGTGTAGTCGAATTAGTTTGTTGGGTTTGGCAAAGATCCACTGGCCGGACTTTCGTGCGACAGGAACTCTTGCAGTCGATCGTTCAACGCATCGATATCCAGCAGCACTTGATCGTACTGTTTCATCAGCTGCGTCAAACTGGCAAGATCTTCGGGGGCTAGCGACAGAGTCGACTCGTCCGACGCCAATTCTGTTTGAGCGGTGTTTGCGATAGATAGCATTTTTCTGTTTCCCGAAAGTAAGTTGGAACTTCCGGTTTTCTCGTCTTGTTCACCTGTGAGGGAGGAAGCAATTGCTCGTAGATAGGGTTGTAGTGTTTGTGCGGTATTCAGCTCATTAACCGACTCTGCAGCTGAGAGCGGCTGTAACGCGCTGGGAATGAATTACGGCTTCATTCGTTGAGCATATGCAGGATTTACGAAGGCAGCCCAAGTATTATGAAACGCAGGTAATACGAGCTTTTTCTTTCCTTTTTCAGGAGAATTGAAGATGAGCAAGTGGTCGCTTGGCGTTTCTATGGCTTTCGCGGTTGTTTTGGTCGCATTTGGTTCGCTGGCCTATGCGAAGCCGAAACTCAATTCGCAACGGGTGAAGCATGAACCGGGATGGTCGGGACCGAGCGTATTGCGTGGTTTTTCTAAAGAGGCGAACCAAAACATCCCGATTCTGGAACGGAGTTACCGTCCAATGCACGTCTACGGCAATATGACCCGCAGGCATCATTACCGCGGAACGGTCATCCCAAGCCATCGTGATCGGGTGGAAATGTTGCAAGCAGTCGTGAGCAAGCAGCCTGTTGGGCAGAAATACGTCAAGAACCGATATCGTTGAGGCCTTAACGAAATGCCAAGGGCGACTTGACGTAAAAGCAAATCCGCCTAAACTTCGACCCCAGTCCTCAAATGTTTAAACTGCGGCCGTGGCGAAATTGGCAGACGCGCTAGGTTGAGGGCCTAGAGCCCGCAAGGGTGTGGAGGTTCGAGTCCTCTCGGCCGCATTTTTTCTTCTTTGCTCCACTTGTTCGACAGTTACACGTCGCTCCGCTTCGTGATCTGATTGTGGTCGCCTTTCGCTCCTAGTGCTCTGTCCAGTCTTAGTTTTTGGGTACGCCCTAAGTTGTATGACGTTCCGCGTCTTAGGAATCACGACGCGGAGCGTCGTGCAACTAAGTTTGCCAACCCACGTTTCTAATCTGGACGAAGCACTAGGCTGCGATTTTATAGTACCAATCACGCTCCGCGTGATTTCCTCTGCGAAGGTACGCTTTACTAACGCACCTTTTGCGGAGCAAAAGGCGACAATGCTTCGCCCCTCGCGATTAAAATCTCAGCCTACCGGCGTCGTGATTTTTGGTAAGAAGAATTTGCGTTATACCACTGGTCGGATGTTGGTTCCAAAACGATCCGGATTTTTAGCAGTATTTTTTTTCCCACTCCAACACCTGTGCATGGAGTGCTTCGTTTTGGGCAACCGTTCCGCTTTTCTGCCTGTTTTCAAACGCGGCTTCTAGCACTTGGATTTGCTCGGAAATCGGTTTCCGCATTTCATCGCTCAGTCGATCGATAAAAAGTACTCCATCGAGGTGATCGATTTCATGTTGGACGATCCGACCTAGGAATCCTTGCACCTCGGCGTTGATTTCGTTGCCGCTCAAGTCGTATGCATTGACTCGCAATGACTTGTTTCGTTTCACATCCGCATTGATACCAGGCAACGACAAACACCCTTCTTCAGCCTCGACAGCACCCTTGGCGTTATTGATCACAGGGTTGATAAAAACCAACTCAGGCCCTTCTTCTTTGACGCCGCTGGGGTTGGCGATGAACAATCGGATCGGCAGATCCACTTGGTTTGCGGCCAAGCCTACTCCGCGTGCTTGGTACATGATTTCGAACATTTGTTCCACCAACTCCTTGAGCTGCGCGTCTACCCGTACGATAGGCTTGGACAGATGCCGAAGAGTCGGATGAGGGTAGGTGATCAGTTGTAGCGGAGTCATACGACCTATCGAGAAAAATGAACGCGTGTTAATTTGAATGGGCTTCGGAACAGCTTGTATTGTGGTCGAGAATTCCCTTGTCGTAAACCTACTAATCGCATCGATTTGATCGTATGAAGAGCCAAATGCGACAACTTGACAATATCAGAGTCTTCGCATGCTCATTCGCGATCGCGACCAGTCTTTGCATCGAGTCCGCTGCAGCTCAGACGGAGAATTCAACTGGAACTGCTGCAACCCAATTATGGATAGCAGAGCCTGGTGATACAGGGCTAAATCGATGGGATTCTCGACAACTGTTTGAAGAGAGCGGCGACGTTCTCGATTGGAACTCAAAAGCCGTTGTTGTTCGGAGGCCTCGCGCAAAAACCAGCACGACCATACTGGGGGATAATGTCGTGCGAATCGAACCAGCATGGGCAAATGACACGCTCGAAAAAATCCATCGCGCGTTTCAACAGCGACAATTTGATGCGGTCGTTAAAGAAGGATTGGTCGTGGTCAGTAAAGCCAAGAATGGAGATCTCCCTTTGTGGCAAGTCCAGGTGATTTTGGCTGAGATGGTTGAATCGAGTTCGTCGCAAGGCAAACTCAGTGATGCAGGTAAGATTTTTGTGGGGTTAGCAAAAACGAAGGGAGCATCCAAGGAAGATCTGCCGCAGTTGCTGCTCTCCACCATCCCTCTCCCTTGGGGCGAAACCGACCTGATAGCGGCCGATCTAGCTGGTCTTCAAAGTTTAAGCGAAGCATGGATGGCAAACGAGTCGGAGGCAGTTCAGCTGCTGGGTGCGGCTTGGCTGACAAGCGGGACGAAGCGATCGCTCGCCATTGAAAAGCTCAAGTCGCTGAGCCAAGGCGCTAAATCATCGATCGTCATCGCCTATGCTCGGGCTCAGTTGTGGAGGACTGTTCCTCCTGCCGAAATCATTTCGGATCATTTGCCCCACTGGATAGGCGAGCGCGATAAACTGCTCGTTCCCGTTCAAGCAGGGGTGACGATGTTGCTAGCGGATCGGCTAGAGAAAGCGGGGCAAACCAACCTTGCGATTCCTGAATGGCTACGCATTGCGACCCTGCACGCAGACAGATACCATCTGGCTACCAAGGCGATTCCGAAGGCTTCGGCGGCTTTGAAAGCTGCTGGCCAAATAGAAGAAGCAGATCGAGTACTGTCTTTGCTCGTACCGTACAAAACCGAAAACAAAGCGAAAAGTAGCAAGTGAATCCGATGTTGGTTAATGATTCAAGAACACAAGCAACTCATCGGTTTCTCATGTTTTATCGCCGCGTATGGATCGTCGCGTTCGGCCTCTGCCTATGTCTTTCAAATCCATTACCATCCCCCTTGTCTGCTCAGGTGTTTGCGCAAGGCGGCAATGCCGCAACCGCAGCGCAGCCCGCGAATCCGTCCGCCAACGGTCAATCCAACGGTCAAATTAAAGGGAAAACGGCTGCAGAGGAATCCATTTTTGAGGTGGTGTTCAGTGGTGGCATTATGGGGATCGGGATCATGATCGTTTTGATCTTGCTTTCGATCATCGCGTTCTACTTGGTGGTAGATCAAGCGATGTCTTTGCAAAAGAAAGACTTGGTGCCACCTGATTTAATCGAAAACGTTCGACAACTTTTGGCTCAAGGGAAACTCAAAGAAGCCGATCAAGCGTGTCGCGAAAGGCCGTGCCCGCTTTCGTTCGTATTGGTCAGCGGAATCTCAGAAATTGAATTCGGCTGGCCAGCTGTGGAAAAAGCCCTTGAAGATTCGACGGGAGAGCAAGCAGCACGCCTTTATCGAAAGCTGGAGTACTTGTCCGTCATCGGCAACATTGCTCCGATGATCGGGCTGCTTGGGACAGTGACAGGGATGATCCTGGCGTTTCGTGAGGTTGCTTTGTCGCAAGGGACAGCCGGTGCTGGAGATTTGGCAAGCGGTATTTACTCAGCGTTAGTAACCACCGTTTGCGGTTTGGTGATCGCTATTCCATCGTTGGGAGCTTTCGCCGTTTTTAGAAACAAAATCGACGAGATCATTTCCGATACGGCCTATTCGGCACAGCACGTCTTTAGTTCGGTTCGACGGAGGTTGCCCGGCGGAAGTGTTTCGCGGTCAAGTGTGGTGCCGCCACCGCGAGGATAGAAGGCAGGCGAAGGTTGAGGGCTGCCGTCTCGTTAGGGACCACGGGTTGAAGTGTGGGACCATCGTCCCGAACGAATCAAAGTTACGGAACTATTCGACGGAAATATAGCAGGCCTGCGGACGCTGGCAGCGTCCGCGACGATTAAGTGGAGTACTCTTCGACTTCTAGTTCGTTGCTGATTTCAGCGATACCATCCATCCCGCGAAGCACTTCTTGAACCATTTGCTTTTGGTAGTATGAGTCTACTCGTCCCCGAAGAATGATCTTCCCTTGCGTGCTCTCGAGAAACACCCTCCGGTGTAAAACGTATGGGTTCTTGCGAATTGCTGAATCGATTCGATGCAATAGCGGACCTGCTTGCATAGTGCCAAACTTTCTTGCTAACTATCATGAGGAGAGGCGGGAACCCAATGAGGAACTCTTGCTGACAAATTGGTGTTGCCGTCCCTATGCAAAGCAAACATAGGGGGTATTTCCCTGCAATTCCTAACGGTGTATCGGATTTTCTGAAAAGTCCGTCCAGGTAAACTTCACCGATTGAACGGTTTTTTAGGACAAGGCAGAGGTTGCGAGGATGGATCAAAACCAGCTTCTCGGTGCTAGATGCCACACGCTTGATAGGCTATGGGTTACACTACTAAGCAGGTGAGTGTGATTGTTTACACTCCAATGATCACTCAATGTGCTGAGGTTGATACTTCTCTCCAATGGCCGATTGGTTTCCGGATCTAGTCACGATCCTGATTGCGTTGCTATTAGTTGTGCTTAATGGTTTCTTTGTTGCGGCGGAATTCTCGCTCGTCAAGGTTCGTCTGGGGCGAATCGAACAACTCGTTGCCAACCGAAAACTTTTCTCCAAAACAGCGAAATGGTTGGCGCAGCGACTGGAGCAATCACTTTCCTCATGTCAGCTCGGAATCACGATGGCCTCGTTGGCGCTTGGGACGATTGGAGAACCTGCCTTTGCCAAATTGGTCGAACCGCTTTTACGAGCGGCGCAGATTCAGTCGCCCGCCATCGTGCATGCGGTTGCCTTCGCTATTTCGTTTACTTTTGTTACTGCCCTCCACTTGGTAATCGGAGAGCAAGCGCCCAAGATTTTCGCGATACGCAAGCCGGAAACCATCCTGCTCGCGTGCGCGATCCCGTTGCAGATTTTCTTTGTCGCAACCTATCCATTGATGCAATGCCTAAACCTCTCGACTACTTGGCTTCTAAAAATGGTGGGAGCTTCCGAAGCGAACAAAAGCTCCATTCCGTACACCGAAGAAGAGATCCGAGCGCTGCTTCGAGAAGCCCATGTTCACGGTAACTTGACCGGCAGCGAACACAGCTTAATCAATGCTGTTTTTGAATTCGCCGACTTGGTCTGCCGACGGATTATGGTCTCGCGAACCGATGTGGATTTTGTTGACATCAATGAAGAAACCGATGTGACGCTGGCAATGATCCATCGGACCAAACATACTCGCTATCCCATTTGCGATGGTTCACTAGACCATGTCTTGGGCGTGTTGCACGTCAAGGACATTTCCGGCGCGACTATCAACGACGGCTTTGACTGGAAGTCGCTGATGCGGCCTCCCAAAAAAGTTCCTGAAAACATGCCGATCAGTAAACTCCTTCGCCATTTCCAAGGCACGCATCAGCACATGGCCTTTGTCGTAGACGAATACGGCATGATGATCGGTATCGTAACGCTCGAAAATGTTCTCGAAGAAATCATCGGCGAAGTCGCTGACGAATTCGACATCGAAGATCCGGAGATTGTTCCCGATGGGCCAGATAGTTTTGTCATTCTTGGTTCAACCGCAGTCCAAGATGTCGAAAATCGACTTGGCATTCGATTTGAGTACGCCGATGTCGATACAATGTCTGGCCTATTGCTAGACAAAACGGAACGTCTATTGGTGGCCGGTGACGTCATCGAATTCCCCAACGCAATAGCCAAAGTCCTTTCTGTTTCGGACGATCGAGCAACGAAAGTCCGATTGACTCTTATTTCCCACGAAAAATAGTACCACAGGAGATTCCACTATGAATTGTTCTCGCTTGATACTCACCGTCGTTGCAACATCGCTGTTGTTCGTCCAGCCCGCCTTTAGTCAAGAAGCCGCAAAGGGAAAGAAACTCTTTGATGGTAGCACGTTGACGGGCTGGAGTGGCGTTAAAGCCAATTGGCGAGTTGAGGACGGCGCCATAACTGGCGAAAGCTTTGCCGACACACCGCTAAAAAATAATACTTTTTTGGTTTACGAAAAGAAGTTTGGCGATTTCGAACTCAATTGCGAATTCAAAATCACAGGCGGCAACTCCGGTATCCAATACCGTTCGAAACTGGTCGACGAAGAGAAGTTTATCGTGGGCGGTTATCAAGCCGATATCGATTCGCAAGCCGATCCAACCAAGGGGAGCTACATCGGAATCAACTACGAAGAACGAGGACGCGGAATCATTGTCGAACGTGGACAAATCGTTTCGATCGAAGCGGACGGCAAAAAAACTCGAATCGGCTCTACGGGTGACGAAGCAGCACTACGCAGCAAGTTCAATGTAAAGGACT
>JBBRGW010000094.1:0-10869 GCA_038223525.1 Pirellulales bacterium | reverse complement strand
TGGTCAACGCCTTGACCCCGCCTGCGATGATGCCGACGACCATCTCTGGCGGCGTATTAAAAGTGGGTGGGCATTCCGATGCATCGAGAACCCCTAAGCGTCCCGAAGTTCCCGCGCCCAAGTAGATGAGTCTCCCCCCGGCGGCGATTCGCGACGCGATCGCTTCGACCGCGAGGGCAATCGGTTCGGATTCGCGTTCTACGGCAGCGGCAACTTTGCTGTCCTCAGCGTTCATTAATTGAACAATTTCCAACGGAGATAGGGTGTCGATTTCGGCTGAAGTCGCGTTCGGTTGTTCGGTAACAAGTTGTGGCATATTGCTTTGATCTACGAGAAAAATCCCTCAGGATCGCTTATCATAATGGTCGTGTTGATTGGCTGATCATACCTTACCTAAAGGACCCGGATGAGTATACCTCTTGGAATGATTGATATTGCAATCTTGGTTGCGGCAGTGCTGTCATCGATCGCGATAGGCTTGCGGTTTCGGGGTAAGAATAGTTCGATCGAGTCTTATCTGTTGGGCGATCGCAATTTGCCTTGGTGGGCCATTCTGGGTTCGATCGTTGCGACCGAGACGAGCACTGCAACGGTGTTGAGTGTTCCAGGTCACGGCTTTGGTGATACCGGTTTCAAATTTTTGCAGTTGGCGATGGGCTTTATTCTCGGGCGTGTTCTGGTCGTCTATTTCTTGCTTCCAGGGTACTTCAAAGGCAAGTTGATGAGTGCTTACGAGATCCTAGGTACACGGTTTGGGATTCAAACGAAACGGGTCGCTTCGGTGCTGTTTTTAGTAACGAGGAATCTGGGTGACGGGTTGCGGCTCTTTCTCGCGGCGATGGTGCTGAAGGAACTCGTTGGGTGGCCATTGTTGTGGAGTGCCATTACAATCGGATGCGTCACGATGCTCTACACTTACTTTGGCGGCATGCGATCGGTTGTTTGGAACGATTGCATACAGTTTCTCATTTACATGGTAGGCAGTGTTGCTGCCTTGTTCGTGATCGTCAGCTATTTGCCCGAAGGCTGGACGAGCTTCTACGAATTCGCAAAGGTGAACCACAAGTTTGACGCAATCGATTGGCGGTTTTCGTTGACCGAACCGTATACTCTTTGGGCGGGATTGATCGGTGGAGCGACCCTCTCGTTGGGATCGCACGGCACCGACCAGATGATGGTGCAAAGGTACTTGAGTTCCCGAAGCCAGCGCGATGCGGGTCGGGCCATTCTTTGGAGCGGGATCGTAGTCTTTCTGCAATTTGCACTTTTTCTATTGATCGGAATGCTATTGGCCTGTTTTTATTCGACTCAGGAAAAACTGCCCGAGGGAATCAAGAACGACGCTATCTTTTCGCACTTCATGATCCACTCGTTTCCAGCCAATACGGGATTGATAGGATTAATGCTCGCCGCGATTTTGGCGGCCGTGATGTCTACGTTATCTAGTTCGCTTAGCGCGTCGGCTTCGTCGGTCGTCAGCGACCTTTGGTTGCCAGGCTGCAGAGTCACTCCCTCCCAAAAGAAACAAGTCTGGACGACCCGTTTGCTGACTGTCTTTTTTGGCATATTACAAATCGCGATTGGCGTTTGGGCAAGCACATTCAACAAGAGTGTCATCGACAACGCCTTAACAATCGCAGGTTTTTCCTCCGGTATCCTGCTTGGACTATTCGCCTTGGGCGTATTTACCCAACGCATCGGTCAAACGGCGGCATTAGGTGGCGCTGCGGTCGGCTTGGCTGTCATGCTTGTTTTCCAATTTGTTTTGCCAATCTGGAATTTTAAACTAGCGGTTCCTTGGCTGGCCGTCTTCGGCTCGGTCTCGACGTTTCTGGCTGGGCAATTGCTTTCTTTGTTCACTACACCATCGATCGAAAGACCTGCTTCATGATTCCATTTTGTTTGCGCACAAGCTCGAGGTTAGCCATGTTTGCGATGGCTAGTGTTGGCTTTGCGTGCGTCGCCGTGAACACGAACGCGCAAGATGCAGCACGAGTGGGCATTGCCTCGGCGAGCAGTCGCCCTGAGATTAGTCGCGCCGAGATCGCCCGCGCCGAGATCGATATGGCAAGTCTCGCGTCGATCGACGCCTTGGTTCAGACTGGAATTGCGGAGGGCAAAATGCCTGGCTGCGTCCTTTGCGTCGGCAGAAGCAACGAAACGCTACTGTTGAAGGCGTATGGGAACAAACGACTAGAGCCCTCGGTGGAAGCGATGACGACGGACACCGTCTTTGATATGGCTTCTATTACCAAACCGGTAGCGACTGCGACGAGCATTATGCAACTCATTGAGCAAGGGAAGTTGAGTTTATCCGACAAGGTTGCAGGGATATTTCCTGCCTTTGCAAACAACGAAAAGGATACGATTACTGTACAAGATCTTTTGCTGCATCGCAGCGGTCTGATTCCGGACAACGCACTCTCCGATTATCAAGACGGTCCGGCGAAAGCTTGGGATCGGATCTGCGAATTGAAACTTGTCGCACCGGTGGGTACAGCGTTTAAGTATTCCGACGTCAACTTTATCGTGCTCGGCAAGTTGGTAGAACATTTCAGTGGCAGGACGCTGCACCAATACACACAGGACGCGATCTTTCGACCATTGGGTATGAATCATTCTGGGTTTTTGCCATCGGCAGAGTTAAGTGCGAAATGCGCACCAACAGAGCAACGGGAGGGACGCTGGATGCAAGGTGAAGTTCACGATCCTCGAGCTTATCTGCTCGGGGGAATCGCTGGGCATGCTGGATTGTTTTCTACGGCGGAGGACATTGCGATCTACGCGCAAACCATGTTGCAACAGGGGGGCAAGATTCTTTCGCCTAGGACGGTTAACGCGATGACCAACGCGTATCCGGTTCCTGGTGGCTTGCGCGGGTTAGGGTGGGACAAACGGACTAGTTTCTCCATCAATCGGGGTGACCTACTGAGTCCCTCCGCATTTGGGCATGGTGGCTTTACTGGCAACGTTCTTTGGATCGATCCCGAGTTGGATTTGTTCTTTATCTTTTTGAGCAATCGCGTGCACCCTAATGGCAAGGGGCTAGTCAATCCGTTGGCGGGGAAGATTTTAAATGTGGTTGCCGCATCGATGAACCAAAACAAACCTGCTGCGAGTTCAAAGCGACCGGCAGTGCTGACAGGGCTAGATGTCTTGGAGCGAAACGGCTTTCGCGAACTTGCTGGCCAACGCGTTGGACTTATTACCAACCATACCGGACGAAACCAACAGGGCCAAAACGCAGTGAGTCTCTTTCAACAATCTTCCAAGATCAAGTTGAATGTGTTGTTTAGTCCCGAGCACGGCTTTGAGGGGAAACTCGATATTGACAAGGTTTCCGACAGCCAGGACAAAGGGACAGGGATCAAGATCTATAGCCTCTACGGTGAAACGCGCAGACCAACAGCCGAAATGTTGTCCCAACTCGATACCGTTGTCTTCGACATCCAAGACATTGGTACCCGGTTTTACACGTATATATCAACGATGGGTGAGGCCATGATCGCTTCGGCCGAACAGCATCGCAAGTTCGTGGTTCTAGACCGCCCGAATCCGATCAATGGAGTCGATGTCGTTGGACCTATGCTGGATCTCAAGTCGGAGTCGTTTGTTGGTTTTCATCGGTTGCCAGTTCGGCATGGCATGACGATCGGCGAGCTGGCCCGGATGTTTAAGCAAGAACTGAAGCTGGAACTCGATCTGCAAGTGATCGCATGTGAGGGTTGGGCGCGGGCGGACTATTGGGACGCGACGGGGCTGACATGGGTGAACCCTTCCCCAAACATGCGCAGCTTGACCGAAGCGTTGTTGTATCCCGGTATCGGACTGATTGAGACGACAAATGTATCGGTAGGTCGTGGAACTGATACACCGTTTGAAGTGGTCGGTGCACCGTGGATGAACGGTCGAGAATTGGCAAAAGAGTTGAATGAGAAGCAGATGCCTGGAGTGCGATTTGTTCCCATCGAGTTTACACCGACATCGACGAAGTTTGCGAACGAAGCTTGCAAAGGGGTCAACATCATCGTGACGAACCGCAGTGCAATCGAGCCAGTTCGGGTAGGGCTGACGTTGGCCGCTACCTTGCGTCGACTATATCCGGAGGCATGGGAAACAAAGAGCCTCAATCGACTGCTGAGTAACCAAGCAGCGTTTAAACTAATCCTCGAGGGACGTTCGGGTGCAGAAATCGAACCAGCCATCGTAGATGGTGTGAGTGAGTTTTTGCGAAAGAGGGATGGGTACTTGTTGTATAGATAGCCTTGGCCGACGCAACGTGGCCGACGCTGCTAGCGTCGGATAAGCTGCAGTTTTTAGATAAGCCGCAGTTTTCGGTGCGGATGCTAAGCAGCTCTGCAGAAGTAAGTTGGGAAAACACGTAGGCGAGTCTCTCCGAGACTCGCAAAATCAGCGTCTCGGAGAGACGCTGCTACCGTGAATTAGACGAAGAAACTTCTGCGCGGATGCTCGCAGCATCCGCCGAGGGGTTAGACGGGCAGTGTTACGCGGCAAATGGTTCCTCCGTTGGGGGATGGTTCGAAGAAAAGTTCGCCCCCTAAACCGCGAAGCACGTTGCGAGTTAAGAACACTCCGAGCCCCATCCCTTGTCCGACTTCTTTCGTGGTAAAGAAAGGTTCGCCAACACGGCGATGCACCTCTTCGGTCATGCCTGTCCCTTGATCGGAAATAGTCAATCGCCAGAGTACATTGGACTTCCGAGCGCCTACTTGTTTGTCCAACGCCACGTGGAGATCAATGGGTTGGTTCGGAGGTGAGGCGTCGAGTCCATTTTGGAGCAGGTTACGCAACGCTTGTGAAAGCGCTTGCTTGGGCAAGATACCGAGTGAATCCCCTGTTGCGTTTGACATTTGGATGTTTACTCGATGAGGTTCTCGCATCGCTTGAACCGTTTCACGCAAGATCTCACTTAAAGAGACCGGGTGCAAATTTTCGGCGGCGGCTTCTCCAGCTCCGCTCTTCATACGATGCAGGATTTCTTTGCAGCGATTGAGTTCCTCGCGGATCAATTCGACATCGCGACGCACCGAGGGGCTAGACTCCGTTTTTTCCAAATTGCGAGACAGTTCTTTGGCAACGACGGCGATCGTCGAAAGGGGCGATGCTAACTCGTGCCCTGCGCCTGCGGCAAGCGTCGCCAAGGCTTCAAGCCTTTGGGATCGCTCTCGTTCCTTTTCCACGACCGCTAGCTGCACCTCGCGTTGACGCAGTTCCATTGCCAGCATCGAAACGAAGTAGGTAATCACGCAGCAACTGGTTGAGAACGCGATCAAGAAGGCGAACTTGCTGACACCCCAAGCCGCATTGAAGGCTAGCGGGGAACTTTCAAAAACTTCCAGCGGATGCGCACGGTTTAGCAAAAACAATCCGCCAAGAATCGAAGCAAGCGAGATACACCATGCCCAAGTGCGGGGCAGGATCATGCCAGCGATAGCGATATTGGCAAAGTAAAAAAAGATGAAAGGGTTGGCCGCTCCGCCCGAAAAATACAACAACGCGGTCAATGTCAAAACATCAATCCCGAGGAGCAAACCGATCGCTCGACTGCCGATCGTCTCATCGGAAAAAACAGCCGCATCCGTACCATCTGACGCTCCTGTGTTTCCAGCAGAATACGAAAATCGCTTGAGCCGTCTCGACCAGAGCCAAAGAACACTGTTGCTAATTGCCGTTCCTGTCACCAGCAACAATAGCTCGACGATTGGCAATGGAATAAAGAGGGCAAACCAAACGTAGCCGATGACGAGCAGTTGCCCGGCGACAGCAACCCAGCGCAGTTGCGTCAACCAGATGGCGGTCGACACATGCGGCTCCGAAAAAACGTGCATCCGTTTCTGGACCATTGTCAAGCTTCGATCATTTCGTGCTGCACTTGACCGTGAACATCCGTAAGTCGAAAACGTCGTCCCTGGAATGGATAAGTCAAACGTTCGTGATCGACTCCGAGCAAGTGCAGGATGGTGGCATGAAGATCGTGAACTTGAACGGGTTTGTCTACGACATTGTATCCAAACTCGTCGGTTTCACCGTAAACCAACCCTGGCTTCACGCCCCCGCCGGCCATCCAGATGCTAAAGCAGCGGGGATGGTGATCGCGTCCGTAGTCCGTCGCGGTCAACTTGCCCTGGCAGTAGTTGGTGCGTCCAAATTCACCCCCCCAAACAACTAAGGTATCGTCCAAGAGCCCGCACCGCGCCAGGTCTTCGACTAAGCCAGCTGACGGCTGATCGGTTTGCAAACATTCTTTCTTCAAACCTGCAGGCAAGCCGCCGTGGTGATCCCAATCCTGATGAAACAACTGCACGAATCGCACACCGCGCTCGACCAATCGACGAGCTAGCAGACAGTTCGCTGCGAACGAGCCTGGCTTCTTGACATCGGGACCGTATAGATTCAGTACATTCTCCGGCTCATCTGCCAAGTTGTTCACTTCGGGAATCGAAGACTGCAATCGATAGGCCATCTCGTATTGGGCGATCCGCTCATCGATCGAGGGGTCGAGTGTTTGCTCGCGTTGGTATTGATCCATCTCGCGTGTCAAATCCAACATAGCTCGCCGCTGAGTTCTGGAAACTCCATCCGGATCATTGAGATACAAAACCGGTTCGGTGCCGGCTCGCAACTGGACTCCTTGGTAGCGAGATTGCAGGAACCCGCTCCCCCAAAGTCGCTGGTACAAAGGCTGCCCTCCCTTGTCTTTGGTTACCAGCACAACGAACGCTGGCAAATTCTCATTCTCCGTACCCAACCCGTACGACATCCATGACCCGATCGATGGCCTGCCCGCCATCTCTGAGCCCGTTTGAAAAAAAGTGATGGCAGGGTCATGATTGATCGCTTGCGTGGTCATCGAACGAACAATGCAAAGCTTGTCGACTATTTTAGCTGTATAGGGAAGCAAATCACTTACCCAGGCGCCCGATTCGCCATGTTTTTGAAAGGGAAAGATGCTCTTGGCCAATGGCAAGATGGCTTGATTGCCACTCATGCCCGTCAACCGTTGCCCTTTGCGGATCGAATCCGGTAACGGTTGTCCATGCTGGTCGTTGAGCAACGGTTTGTAGTCGAACAGATCGAGCTGCGATGGACCACCTGACTGAAACAAATAGATGACCCGTTTGGCCTTAGGGGCATGATGAAGCTGGCTCAATACGCCGGGGATACCCGTTCCCTGGGTCGCATCCACTGCGCTTGACGCGGATACTCTTTGCGATTCTTGGCTCATCATGCTTGCCAACGCAACGGATCCCAGACCGGCTGCCGACTTGGAAAAGAAATGGCGGCGAAACAACTGAGCATTCGAAGGTACGTCGTGACTGCCGGCTGTTGCGTTCATTGCTGCGTTCATTGTCTCATTAAAAATGCTATTCATAGGGGTTGGCTCGCATGCTTATCGCATCACGGTAAAACCGTCGGTATTTAAGATCGAATTCACAATGAGGGTCATCGCAGCCAGTTGGGATTGCAACGTTGCGTCGCTCGTCTCGATCGCTTTCCACTGCCCGACGCTGAGCAGTTTCCCCGCTTGTTCAGGCTCTTTTTCAAAGTAGGCTACTTGTTCCTGATATCCTCGGACCAATCGCTCGACAAGCGCATCCGGACATTCCACTGAGGTCAACTCGCGAAAGACTTGTTTCAGTGCATGTGCGATGTTCGCTGGGGCGAATGCGTCTGGTTGCAATTCGTTACTATTTTTGATGCCCAGTGCGCTAAGCGCCATAGCTCGCGAAGCCTCTACGTATTGAGGATCGTTCATGAGCACGAGCGCTTGCAGAGACGTCACAGTTACCTCGCGCCGAGCGGAACAGACTTCTCGTCCGGCGGAGTCGAAGATCATCATCGACGGAGGTGGGCTCGTGCGTTTCCAGATGGTGTAGAGGCTTCGGCGAACCAACCCTTCCTTCTTGCTTTGCGGGTATTTGAGTCCTGACTTTTCTTCCCAGAGACCTGCGGGTTGATAGGGATAGGAGGGGGCACCGCCTAGCCGCTCGGATAGGAGCCCTGCGGCTTGTAATGCGCCATCTCGAATCTGTTCGGCTGTCAGTCTTTGCGCTGGATAATGACTGAGCTTGGCCCCATCCGGGTCCAACCCTCGGGCTGCCGAATCGAGTTGACTCGATTGCATAAACGCTTGAGAGGTCGCGATCATTCGATAAATCTTCTTGCGACTCCAACCAGACCGGATCAGCTCGCGTGCAAGAAAGTCGAGAAGTTCTGGATGGGTTGGCATTTGACCTTGGACGCCGAAATCTTCCGCTGTCAGAACTAGTCCACGACCAAACATCTGTTGCCAAATGTGATTCACCGCGACTCTCGCGGTCAACGGATGATGGTCGCTAGTGAGCCATCGCGCGAGCTCCAATCGGTTCTTCGGCATCGCTTCCCCATCGGAAAGCAATGCGTGATGAACGCCGGGTTCAACCGGCTCACCGGGCGTTTCATAAGAACCACGGTGGAGAAAAGGAGTTGGGCGATTCTTTGGCAATTCCTCCATCACCATCATCTCTTTGACAGGTTTCACCAACTCAGCCAACGAACTAAAGTAATGCTGGTAACTCTCTTTGTGGTATTTGCAATTCGGGTCAACACGTTCCGCATAATGTTCTCGCCAAAGCGAACGCTGGGCTTTCGAGAGTTCAGCCCAAGTGACCCACGCTTGGTCGGTCGCTAGCCCGGCCACCTCGATCGCAGTCAATGCGGAATCGTAGACTTGCAAGTTGTCTACAAGTCCACCTGGCAATCCGCGGTCTCGATTTCGCGCCCCGATGCTTAGCGAAACGTCGGACCGTTCGTAGAGGATATCTTTATGCAGAGAGTTCCGAAGGATCTCCGTGGCTGCAAGTTTGCCATCGATATAGATATGCGTGTCGTCGGCTCGATTGGTGCCACCGTAAACCATGGCGATTTGCATCCACTGGTTCAATCGAACGGGGTCGACGCATCGGATTCGAATCGCGCTCGATGGCCAGTAGTGAACAATATCAAAGCAGAAATGACCATCCTCGATCAACAGTTGGTACCCTCGCGAACCGGCATCGGTCCAAGATTTAGAGCGATGCAGCACCACCGCGCGGTCGAAGATCTTCGGCACCTTGAGATCGAAGCAGATCGTGAACTCTTGCGTTCGCGAAAACACACCTGTCTTGGGGAACACGAGTGCGTTATCTCCGTCGAGAAGGATCGCCGTGTGCTTTTCGTCCTGCTGCCATTGGATCGCTCCTTCGCAACTGCCGGGTTTGTCCGCGTCCACATTGTTAGCCAGTTTTGTCGTTGGTTCTGCGTCGAGCTTGTCCAAGTTAAACTCGGCGGTCAGCTTGGTATGTTCCGGTTGCGGCCACTCGCTTTGCGAGCTATACCATTTCTCAACGGCATCGGAGCTTTCGAGTTTCTTAAGGTCGTCGGCATACGCTTGGTGGATTGAGTCCATCGCTCCCTGCAAGGTTTCCATCTTTTGCTTTTGCGCTTTGTCGAGCAACAACAGCGTTGGACCCGGCATCGAATCGGTCCAATAGCTTGTTAGCCCACTCTCATCAATGTTGTCGAACATGTCACACAACTGGAAATACTCCTTCTGAGTGAGCGGATCGTATTTATGATCATGGCATCGAGAACATTGGAAGGTCAGCCCCATGATCGCGGTACCGAGCGTATTGACCCGGTCGGTCATGTACTCCACGCGGAACTCTTGCTCCGTACTTCCACCCTCTTCGTTTTGACGATGGAGTCGATTGAAAGCAGTTGCGAGCCGTTGGTCGTCGGTAGCGTTGGGCAACATGTCGCCAGCCAATTGCCAGCTAATGAACTGGTCGTAGGGAAGATCCTGGTTGATGGCGGAAACGACCCAATCACGATAAAGCCAAACATCTCGGTATCGGTCGGTTTGGTAGCCGTGCGTATCTGCATACCGTGCTAGATCGAGCCAGTTCGTGGCAACTCGCTCGCCAAACTGTGGCGATGCGAGCAAGGAATCCACGTAGGTATCGTAAGACTCGGAGGCTTCGTCTTGAACAAAGTGGTGCACCAGAGTGGAGTCTGGCAAGCGACCAGTTAGTGCCAGACTTGCACGTCGGGCGAGGATCGCTTTCTCGGCGGTCGGTCGCATTCTAAGTCGATCCAGGGCGAGGCGAGCGTTCAAAAATTGATCGATTGGGTTTCGAGCCAGCGGTGAAGTGCGGAAGTCCGAGTCTGGGATCGGGATGCTGACGGGCAACGGTTCGAACGACCAGTGTTTGGCTTTGTATTTTGCGCCCCGTTCGATCCATATTTTTACGAGTCCTTTCTGCTGATCGTTCAAGTCAATTTTGCTAGTGGGGGGCGGCATGACTTGGTCTGGATCGGTCGAGTTGATCCGAGCCCAGACTTCGCTTTCAAGTAGATTCCCGGGGACGGCAAAACGTTTTTTCGAAGCAGTTTGAAACGAAACCGCGTCGTCTCGATCCAGTCGCATTTCGGTGGAGCGAGCGTTGTCGTCTGGACCATGGCATGTATAGCACCGGTCTGAGAATAACCGCCGAATGGAGTTGGCGAGTTCTGCGTCGGTGAGCTCTGTGTATATGGGCTCGGCAGCTTCCGTGCGGTTTATGACCGAGTTCGCAGCGGTGCAAAACATAACAGCTATGCAGATGGAGAGCCGCAATGGCCAGTAAGGCCTGAGTTCGGGAAATTCGTTTTGATCAATGCAAGACATAGTGCGATCTATTGTACCTGCTGGAATGCCATTCGTCTCCGCGAAAGTAGTATCGCAACGGGTCAAGTTTGCCGCCAGACACCCCGTGGCGAGTCGTTTTAGGCGATCGGCGGAATGAAAAGTACCGTAAGATGGGGCCAGATTCCCTTCCGGTTATTTGT
>JBBRGW010000093.1:0-10910 GCA_038223525.1 Pirellulales bacterium | reverse complement strand
GGCATTAGCTTGCCCGAACTGCTCAGGAATCTCAACAATACGAAAATCCAGATCGTGGAGAGAACCGCTATGCTCAGCCAAGCCGAATAAACCCAAAATCGTGTGGATGGATATTGGTAAACCATCTTCGACGATTGCCGCGTCTCGGTTTGAAGAAATTTTTCACGATGCTCGGCATCTTCGAACAT
Source organism: Pirellulales bacterium (assembly GCA_038223525.1). Lineage (GTDB taxonomy): Bacteria > Planctomycetota > Planctomycetia > Pirellulales > Pirellulaceae > JBKCUI01. Next base: position 10,722 of record JBBRGW010000093.1, on the reverse strand, counting down.
TGCAGTCTGAGAGGCCTCAAGCAATCCATACTGGATCGAAAACTCCAGAACGCCATAAAGTATGTGCCTTCGTCCGACCGGATCGATTCCAATCGCTTCGAAGCACCATAACTGTTTGCCAAACTGAGCTTCGGTCTCATCGACCAGATCAAAGCAACGCAAATTTTCAATTCGCGATTGTTCGGGACAAAACTCTCTGCGCGTTAAGCACCGATGGGCGTGCTCAGACGCAGCCTGCCAAATCTGACGTGAAAATTGAATTTTATCTGCTTCGGGAGTCACAATTCCGATTCCTTCGTAGCTAAAGGTGCGTCTTCCGCCTTTGACGCACGACTAATTCTGCCTGACGCATCATTATACGTAGATCATCATTCTGGGTCAGTGGCAGTCTTTGACAATCTCTAAATTTTTCGGAAAATCGAAGTCAGCGATTTCCCCTATAACTTCCACTGCGATACGCTAAATGCTGTGATTGATCGCTATCACCAGTCCGGAGGGTAGTGAGTTCAAAGCAATCAGCCAGCTTAATCTTCGTTTTTACAACTACCTTTTTTCAAAGCATGTTCGAACGAAAAAGCCTGAAGTGGCCCATTTTACTCGCAATCGTAATGATTGTGTTGCTGGTTGGGCTCACGGTCGGCTGGGTTTTATTGAACGTATTTGGCGCCACTACGACTCAAGAAAGCCCCAATATTTACTGGGTCTTCCTCAGCGTTGGTTCCGTCATGTTTCTTTTCGTCTTGGCGGGGGTGGTTCTTTACTTGATTTGGAGCATCCAACAGATCAATCTCAACCGACGTCAAAGCAATTTCATCGATGCCGTTACTCACGAACTCAAAAGCCCGATCGCCTCGCTGAAACTATTCTTGCAAACGTTGGGTAAGCGAAATGTAGATGAGGCTCAAAAGCTTGTCTTCTACCGTTCTATGTTGGATGACGTCGACCGACTTGATCAACTGATCACCCAACTGCTAAACGTGGCTCGCTTGCAACAGAATTCCGATACACCCGACCCTGAGAGTTGGGTCCCCATCGACTCTGTGCTCGAGGATTGTGCTATGAAGCTTTCGGCGCAACATCATATGCCTCGCGAATGCATCGCTATCGAATCCCCCAACTGCGACGTATGGTCGCGTCAAGTCGACATCGAGATCTTGGTCCGCAATCTAATGGACAACGCGTTAAAATACGGCGGTAGTCCTCCGAAAGTACAGGTTCTTGTCCAGATCGATTCTCCATTGAACTCTGCGTCGATATCCGTAGTAGATAACGGCCCTGGAATCCCCAAGCATCTACGAAAAAAAGTATTCCGACGATTCTATCGAGCTGGGGATGAATTGGAGCGAACCAAACCGGGAACCGGTCTTGGTCTTTTTTTGGTGCGTTCGGTTGCGAGGAGACTCAAGGGATCCGTTCGCGTGGTGGACTCAGCGGACAGTTGCGGCACTCGCTTTGAATTGAAATTGCCTAAGGCTCGCTTGCGGCCATTGGACGAATTGCAAAGATCGGTAGACTCTGAATCCAATACCCTCTAACCCAATCGAATGAATCCATGCGAGCTCGGAAGCACATCCTTATAGTCGAAGACGAAAAGCACATCGCTATGATGATCAAGTACAACCTAGAGGCGGAGGGCTACCGTGTCACGCTGGTTGGTGAAGGGCCGACGGCGATTCGTTTAATACAGGCCGACCATTTCGCATTTGACATGATGATCCTCGATCTCATGTTGCCGGGGATGAGCGGCTATGCAGTCTGTGAAACCCTTCGAAACGAGAACATCCTCTTGCCAATCCTGATTCTCAGTGCACGCAGTCTGCCGGAAGATCGAGCGAGGGGATTTGATTGCGGTGCCAATCAATACTTGAACAAACCATTTGATCTCGATGAGCTATTGTCGCGAGTCAAGAATTTGCTCAAGCTCCATCCGAGGCAAAGCCCGGCAGCCACGACCGCGCCAACCAAAGTGTCGACCATCGCGTTTGGCAAAGCGAATATTAACTTCGAAACTTACGAGGTACGAGTTGAAAATCGGGACATCAAGATGACGCACAAGGAGCTCCAATTGCTCCGTTACTTTGTCGAAAATCAAGGCCGAGTGATCAGCCGTCAGGAGTTGCTCTCGGAGGTTTGGGATGTCAATGGCGAAATGCAAACTCGCAGCGTCGATCAGTTCATGCTTCGGCTTCGCAAAATCTTTGAGACCGACCCAGCCAAGCCTAAGCATTTCCTGACCTTGAGAGATGCAGGTTATCGATTCCTCGCCGAGCCCTATGAACCGCTTGAGCCGAATGAAGTACTGGCTGGCGATCCGGACAATTCCTCTCCACACTCTGCACTCTGAGTTGCAAAAAGCGAACATGCCAGACAAAGAAACAGCAAAATTTCGCGTGGCCGAATTGAGCCAAGAAATTCGAGAACATGACCACAACTACTACGTTCTCGCAAAACCGACTATCACGGACCTAGAATACGATTGGAAACTCAGAGAGCTCACCGAACTTGAAAAGGAGTTTCCAGAGTTTGCTACGACAGACAGCCCCACCAAACGATTGGGGGACAAGCCAATTGAGGGCTTGGTTCAAGTTGCGCACCGCGTCCCGATGCTCTCGATCGAAAACACCTACTCCGAACAGGAGCTTCGCGAATTCTTTACGAGAACCGAAAGGCTTTTGCCGGGAGAAGCCATCGAGTGGGTAGTCGAACTCAAAGTGGATGGTGTTGCTGCATCGATTCGCTACGACGATGGGTTGTTGACCCAAGCGGTAACACGAGGTAACGGCGACGTTGGCGATGACATCACTCACAACATCCGAACGTTGAGAGGACTACCTCAACGTTTGCTTGGTAATTCAATACCGAAGTCGTTGGAAGTGCGAGGAGAAATCTACATGACCAATGGAGACCTCGTCAGCTTGAACCAGCAACGGGCGCAGGCTGGAGAATCGGAATACAAGAATACTCGCAACCTCACCGCAGGCTCGATAAAGCTGCTCGATTCGAAAATCTGTGCACAGCGCAGACTTCGATTCTTTTGTCACGGTATCGGATTTTGCGACGGACTCAACGCCAGTGACCATATGGATTTCTTGCGTCGCGTGAAACAAATGGGTATCCCCACGACTCCTGACGTTCGTTGCTTTGCGATCAAAGAAGAAGCCATCGCTTACTGCAATCGACTCGTCGAGGAATTGCACTCGCTGGATTTCGAAGTCGACGGACTTGTCTTGAAAGTCAACTCGCTCGAGCAACGCGAAACATTGGGTACCACAACAAAGTGCCCACGCTGGGTGATCGCTTATAAGATTGAAAAGTACGAAGCCGTGACGCAGCTTCTCGATATCAAGACACAAATCGGCAAAACAGGGACCGTAACCCCAGTCGCGGAGCTGCAGCCTGTTGAGCTTGCCGGCACAACGGTCAGCAGAGCATCGCTGCACAACATCGAAGAAATCGAACGCAAGGATATTCGCATCGGTGATTGGGTCGTCGTCGAAAAAGCTGGCAAGATCATTCCGCACATTGTGCGAGTGGAGAAGCACCGCAGGGAAACCGACCTCCCATCTTATGAGTTTCCAACGCAATGTCCCGAATGCGACTCCAAATTGGTCAAGGATCCCCAGGGAGTTTACATTCGTTGTGTTTCGAAGCAGTGTCCCGCACAATGGAGGCAAAGGCTCAGGTACTTTGCGACTCGCGATTGCATGGACATCGAGGGGTTAGGCGAAAAGCTGGTCAATCAGCTGGTTGACAGCGGAACAGTGAACACGTTTGGAGATCTCTATTCGCTTACCTTGGACCGACTCATGGCCTTGGAACGTATGGGAAAAAAATCGGCGGAGAACCTGCTCCAGGGTATCGAAGCGAGTAAGGGACGAGGCATGACGTGTGTCCTCAATGCAATATCCGTTCGGCATGTAGGACAACGCGTAGCACAAGTCCTGTCTAGAAGGTTCGGAAACATCGAGGCCCTTGTTGCCGCGGACCTCGAAACCATCGGCAACACCGATGAGATTGGGCCCATCATTGCTCAGAGTGTCTTCGATTTCTGCCGAAGCGAGGAGGGGCTGGAATTGGTTCGTCAATTGCGAACCGCTGGCGTTTCCTTGGAGGCATCGTCGGTCGATGCAGTCGATGCATCCGGCGTATTTGCTGGGAAAACAGTTGTCGTTACTGGCTCCCTGAGCAAATACTCTCGAGATGAAATCGAACGCTTGATCGAGCAACGAGGTGGTCGCGCCGCGAGTAGCGTTTCTAAGAAAACAGATTTTCTGATCGCGGGTGAAGCTGCAGGCAGCAAACTGGAAAAGGCGCAGAGCCTAGGAGTGCCCGTGCTGACCGAGGCGGAGTTCGACAAGCTGATTTCGAATTGATTCCCCCGCGAGCGCGCACTAGTTAGTGTACAATCCTTTCACCATACAACCGAAGTCACTTCCGAAGTCACTTCCGGACTCACTTCTCCTATGCGAACGTTTCATGATTGAGCTGAGCGATTTTGGCAAAGACTACGGCGAATTCACCGCGGTGAAGAACGTTACGATGAAAATTGAGAAGGGAGAACTCTTCGGCTTCATCGGACCCAATGGTGCAGGCAAAAGCACATCCATTCGCTTCCTCGCAACACTGCTCAAGGCCAGCCGAGGCGACGGCGTCGTCAATGGTTTTAGCGTCAACAAAAACCCGATGGATGTACGTCGCAGCATCGGCTACATGCCAGATGACTTCGGAGTATATGACGGCATGAAGGTATGGGAGTTCCTCGATTTTTTTGCAGTCGCCTACAAGATTGGACGGACGCAGCGCAAGCAAGTGATCGGCGATGTCCTCGAATTGCTCGATCTGACGCACAAACGGGACGACTTCGTCAACGGACTTTCTCGAGGGATGAAACAGCGACTGTGCTTAGCAAAGACGCTTGTTCATGATCCCCCCGTCCTCATTTTGGACGAACCCACGAGCGGACTGGACCCTCGCGCTCGCATCGAGGTAAAGGCACTGCTGAAAGAGCTTCGTCGGATGGGCAAAACGATCCTTATCAGCAGCCACATCCTCTCCGAGTTAGCTGACTGCTGCACTTCGATCGGAATCATCGAAAGGGGCGAAATGCTCATGCACGGACCGATTGACTCCGTCTATCGAAAGATCCGCAGAAACCGCATCGTGGAGATCCGTTTTATCGGCAATCAAGATGCAGGAGTCTCCATTCTTCGAAGCGATCCGGCCCTCCGCGGCTTAGACATTGATGGTGACCGAGCTACCGCCGAATTAGAAACCGACGACGAAGGACTAGCGAAACTGCTCGAACAATTGGTTGCTGGCGGGGTCAAGATGAAGTCGTTTAGCGACAAGGACCCAAGTCTTGAAGATGTCTTTATGTTGATCACCAAGGGCTTGGTTGCCTAAAATACGCTGCACGCCAAGTGGCGAGTTGCCCGACGCTCCTCATCGTCGTTTTTTATTGTCGCCTTTCGCTCCTAGTGCATCATCCAGGCTAAAAACGTGGGTTGGCAAACTTAGTTGCACGACGCTCCGCGTCGTGATTCCTACGACGCGGAGCGTCGTACAGCTTAGGGGCGTACCCCAAAATTAAGACGGGACAGAGGACTAGGCTGTGATTTTATTATCGTCGCCTTTCGCTCCGCGACAGTACTCTTGATTAACGCATCTTTTGCGGAGCAAAAGGCGACAATGTTTTGCGGAGCAAAAGGCAACGATGTTTTGGAATTCGCGAATAAAATCACCCACTATTCGCGGCGTGATGAATGCGACGTGGAGCGTCGCTTAACGCAACTAGAGCTTGCTCAATTCGCTAAGTCTTTCTTTTGCTTGCTTGGACCATGGGTGGTTTTCATGGTTATTGACGACAAACTCATAAAATTTTCTAGCGATGTCGACAGCTTTCTTTTTCTTGTCACCCTTTTGGTCCGCAATTAGAACCTCACTGCATCTTCCTGCTTCGATCGCAGATCGCACTTGCCAATTCTTGATGTCGTCGGGCGCTTGCGTACCGCCGTATCCATACATGACTTTTTGGAACTCCGAGATCGCTTTGGCGAACTCCCTATCAGCAAAGAAGACCTCACCCATCATAAATCGAGAGCGTGCGCCAATTTCATTGCGTTGTTCCTCAGCCACTTCGCTGTATAGCTGAACCGCCTCCGTCGTTCTCTTTAGATTTTGCCGAGCATATGCCAATTCGTACTTGGCCATCGGCAAGAACGGGGAGCTAGGAACCTTCTTGTTCATCGCATCGATCCAACTCTCAACCTCAGACCATTTCTTCAACTCGCGAGCCGCCTGAGCTCCGTGCAAATACACCAAAGCGGTCACTTGATCGCTGACGCCATTGGGATCTACGAAGGCTTCTATGCCGCGCCGTGTGGATTCGTATTGAGGCCAAGCGTCCGCATACTTCTCCTGCTTGAGCAAGCACTCAGCAATCATAAAAGAGGAATCGATACTCAACGTACCTTTGGGAAACTCTTTGGATTGTTTCTTAAACTGTTCGATTGCTTGGTCGTATTGCTTTTGTTGAAAGAACGCCCAACCAAGTTTATAGAGAGATTTTTCTTGGAGGTTCGCGTCGACGCTCCGTGTGGCTGCGACCGTATAGGCTTTGATAGCTCGATCATATTTCGAGTTGTCGTACTCCGCTTGCCCAACGTGAAAAAACGCTTCGGCAGCAAGTGGACTTTCGGGATACTTGGCAGCCATAGTTTGGAAAATCTCGTTCGCCTTCTCCAAGCTCTTTTGGGACTTGTAGGCCCAGGCTAGTTCATAATACGCTTTGTCCAGCATCGCAAACTGCGGATGCGATGCGATGAGCGATTCGAAAGATTCGATTGCCAAGCCGACCTGCTCTAAAGCGGAATAGGCGAGCCCCAATTCGTAAAGAGCCTTAGGTTTTTGTTCCGCCGGGAGTTTTGTATTGAGCAGTTGTTTCAACACTTGGACCGCGTCTTTTGGTTTACCCAATTGCCGCAAGCAGATCGCCTTGGCGACCCTCGCTTCGTACCCCACGCCGTCTTCGCGAGTGTCCGACGCAATGGGTTCTAGCAATTGCAAGGCGGGCCCGTATTGCTCCTTTTGAATCAGAATAAACGCTTTGCCATAGGAGGAATATTCTATCAATGACTTGTCCTTGGAAGAGTTAAGGACGGAATCGTAAGCGATAATCGCTCGATCGAAATCGTTCATACTCGACAAGATTTGGCCCAAGCGGAATTCGACTTGGGGCTTGAATCGCGAGTTTGGGTACTCTTTTAAGATCTTCTGCAAGGTGAGCTTCGCTTCTTCCTTTTTGCCCAACGCGTTTTGCGCTTCGGCCAAAATCACAAGCACTTCGTCCGCCTGCCCCCATTTCGCATCGGTTTGATTCGATTTTTGCAACGCCTTGATCGCTTGTTCAAGTTTCTCTAATTTGAGGAGACTAGCTCCCTGCAGGAAGAGGGATTCTGCGAGTGCGGTTGGTTCTTGTTTTTCCTTGATCGCTTTGGTGGTTAGTTCTAACGCCTTTTCGTATTGCCCGCCCAGATACCGCGCTGCAGCGAGTCTGGTTTCCCAAGATGAACGCATCGGATTTTTGGGCTCCGCGGTGATCAGTTGTTCAAATGCAGTCGCCGCCGATTCATGTTGCCCTAACTGCAGGGTGGATTCGGCTCGAATGTAAGCGACATCCGAAGCCAACGGATCATTGGGGAAACGTTTTGCAAACGCTTCGCTCCAGCGTTGAGCATCGGCCAACGCACCAACTTGCAATGCCGCAAAGGCAGCGTTGTACGTTGCCCGAGGTGCCATCGCATCTTCTGCATTCTCCACCGCGATTTGCTCGTACAGTGTTCTTGCTTCGACCTTACCCTCCGGGGTTGCTGATAGCCCATCTGCTAAGTCCATTTTGAGCAACGCAGCCGAGGGAGATTTGCTGCCCCATTCCAGAGCTTTTCTAGCAATGGCAATCGCCTCGGATGGTTTGTTCTGAACAATAACGATTTGGCACATCCAATGCGACGCTTCGGAGGCTCGGTCATCTTTGCCAGCCAGCAGTCTTTCAAAGGCTTTGAAGGCCTCGTCAAACTTCTTATCTCGCATCAATGTCTGGCCGGCCGCCAATGAAGAATTTTGCGAATACTGGGAATTCGGAAAGAGGGTCGACAGCCTTTGGTAGACTTCCGCCGACTCATTAAACTTGCCTGATTTTGCCAATGCAAAACCGTAACGATAGAGAGCATAGTCTGCTCCCGTGCTTTTCTCGAAGTCCTTTGCCGACACCACTTGCTCGAGCAATTGAACGGCTTGATCGATCTGATCGTCCTTGATCGCGATCTCAGCCGATCTCAATCGCACTTCTTTCGAGAGTGCATTGCCTGCATACTTCGCGAGGAACAAATCGTAGTTCTCTTTCGCAAGTTTTGGCTGCTGTTGTTCGTCATACGTAACTGCCAGACCAAACAGTGCATCAGGGCGGACAGAGGAATTTTCCAAGGCTCTATTTTGTAAAAGTTGGTTATAAAGCGAAATGGCTTTGTCTAAATTACCCAGCCGAGCTTCCGATTCGCCGGCATAGAACATGGCTTTGTCAGCATGGCTGCTGTCAGGATACTTTTCAACCAGCGCGGCCAGGACTTTTGCCGACTCGCCGAGCATTTGTTTTCTCGAGTCGCCAGCGGATACGATCCCCTCTTGGTAGAGACTCCAGCCGAGGTTGACCAGCGATTCCTCCCGTTGTTTGGACTCCGCGTCTTGCAGCGATATCCGAAATTGCTCGATCGCCGATGAGAAATTTGGCTTTTCTTGTTGCAAGTAGCAAACACCTAGAAAGTGCCGAGCGCTCGACGCCAATGGATCTGTCGGATACTCCTTGAGCAGTTTGCTCCATTGCTCGATCGCGAGCGGGTAAGCGCCGTTATTTTGGGCGTTCGCAGCGTCTGCGAAAATCTCTCTCGCTTTTTCTTGTCGTTTTTCTTTGTCTGATAGCTGCGAGGCGTTCGGCTTGGGTTTGCCCGCGGCTGGAGCTGGTTTTCCAGCCTGAGGGGCAGGTTTGGTCTGCGGTGGATTGGCTTGCGTCCCAGGCTGTTGCGAAAACGCAGGAGAAACCAGTAGCCCAGCGGCTAGCCAGATGGAAAAGACTTGGCGGGCGCGTCGGATAGCCCTTATCTGGCTGACGGATTTATAAGCTCGGTTTTCCATATTAATCCCAATCGTGACGCAAAAAAGGGGCGTATTCGATCCCAAGGTTATCAAAGGTCGGCAAGCAGTGTTGGCCGAACCAAGTCTGTAGTTTACCGTAGTAGAGTCCAATCGGAAAGTTTTGCGACGAGCGTGAATGGTTTTCCTCTGGCTATCAACCCTTGCCAAGCAAACTTCGCGCAATCGTTACATTTTGAAATTGGAACGCAAAAACTTCTTTCCGGTTATCCGCTCCTAGTCTCCACAACGCAGAAACTCTCAATGCAAATCCTTGTAACAGGCGGTAACGGATTCATCGGTTCCCATTTGACAGAACGATTATTAGACCAAGGCAACCAGGTATGCGTCGTGGACGACCTGAGCACAGGGCGTAAAAGCAATTTAACTCATGTCATCAACCATCCCGGATTACGTCTGATTCACGCCGACCTAGGCGACCCAAAGCTAATCCGCGAGGTTTGTGAAGGTGTCGATATGGTTTTCCACCTTGCGGCTGCTGTTGGTGTCGCCTTGATTGCAAAGCACCCAATCCAAACCATCCACCGAAACATTTACCCCACCCAACTCCTTTTAGAAGAACTTCGCCGAATCCATTTGTCCGGCCGACATATCTCCATGTTCTTGGCTAGCACGAGCGAAGTGTACGGCAAAAACCCAAAACGAATCTGGTGCGAAGAAGACGACTTGGTTTTCGGTTCTACAACCAAACCGAGATGGAGCTATGGCGCGAGCAAAGCGATTGACGAGTTTTTAGCCCTTGCATGCGTTCGTGAATGCCAGATGCAAATCGTCATAGGTCGATTTTTCAACGTGTCTGGCCCTCGTCAATCGGGAGCGTATGGAATGGTCCTTCCGAGATTTGTGGAAGCGGCGATGAAGGGCCAGCCTTTGGTGGTGCATGATGACGGCCTGCAGGAACGCTGCTTCGCTCACGTCTCGGATGTCGTCGGTGCCGTCACGACTCTAATGAAGACCGAAAGCAGCTATGGACGCATCTACAATATCGGTGCCGACCAACCGATTTCCATTCTCGAAATGGCAAAGCGAGTGATTGCCATCGTAAACCCCTCTGCGACACTCAAATTCCAATCCTACGCTCAAGCATACGATGAGGATTTTGAAGATATCCGGAGACGCGTCCCTGACCTAACACGCATCCGAAAAGCGATCGGATACGCGCCCACTTTGTCTCTCGACGATATCATCCGAGCTGTCTGGACCGAAATGCAAAAACCGATTCCGTAGCTCCCGTCGTAGCAGTAACAATTATGTTCCAGTGCTGTTACTTACAGCTCTCGATCAAGTTGAACAGCGAATAAAGGGCCTCGATGAGGGTGCGGAAGACTACCTAGTAAAGCCATTCGCCATTGCCGAATTGATGGCCAGGGTACGGGCGCTCGTGCGTCGAAGATTTGGCGACGGCACCGCCGGCTGGCTAGGGCTTGCGCTTTGTAAAAGATTGGTAGAACGGATGGGCGGTTCGATTGAAGCGTCTTTCACCAATCTCGAATTTCGGATCGAAGTAAAACTTCCCTG
>JBBRGW010000092.1:0-10921 GCA_038223525.1 Pirellulales bacterium | reverse complement strand
CGGCCTGAGCCATAAATCGTTCCTTTGCAAAACCTTCCATTCCGAACTTGCTCAATGATATCCAACACGGTCGTTCCCCAGTAGGTCACTCTTGCCGACAGTGACCAGACATCCATCACAAACCGCACAACCGAATTCTTTTGACCGTTCGATTCATTCCAAGCCAAAAATCGCCTGAAGAAGCTCGCTACAGATGGATGGGCCCCCGGATAGGACCTACCTTTGGCTGCCAGGAAATTTTTTGACAACCGAAAATGCCGTGGCGGGTTCTCTTTTTTGCACACCAAATCAAATGACTACCATCGCCCCAGTCTTTGTTGAATTTCGATGCAATCGATGTTGGGTTAGCAACTGAGCGGAAAGCGATTCAGCTAACTCCGAAGTTGATTGCCGCAATTGCGGTCAAAAACTGATCATACCGGAAGCTACACCAGAGCGGGTTGCCCGCGCATTGGCACTGCTTGAGGAAATTCCGGAATTGCAAGCGCCAAAAGATTCCGCGAACGCAAGTGTTACGGATTTCGACCGCCCATATAGCGAAAAAGACGTAATCGAAATTGCTAGGAAAGAGTCCTTTGTGCCACTTGGCCAAATGAGTTTCCAAGGCTATCCGCCTGCATCGATTATATCTCGGCTTATTGCGAGTTTCATTGACGGTGCTCTTTCACTCATTTCTTGGGTGGTCGGAATCATGTTGATAGCCTGGCTCGCCAAATCAGGCATGATGGAAAATCCACTCGATGCCATTCGACTTCACCGGCCCCTCAACCCCGCAATCTTAGTCATTCTTGGCTGGACCCCCGCTTTGCTGGTCGTTGGTCAATGGTATCTGCTCGCAACATCAGGGCAAACCGTTGGCAAGAAACTGCTAATGGTCCGAATCGTCAGCGAAAGCGGTACGCTACCTGGCTTTTTCCGAGCTGTCGTGCTGCGTAACTGGGTTCGCGCATTGCTCTCCATGATTCCATTCTTCGGACTTATCGACGTGCTATTCATTTTCTCCGAGTCAAGAAAGTGCTTGCACGACTACATCGCCGGGACCAAAGTTGTGGCGGTAGTTTAGTAAGCCAACAATGCAAAGGTCACTCTCGGCACGAGTGAACTACGGTAGGTCGCACCTGCCCGCCTCGGAGAGGCAGACCTACGTAGCAGCGTATCTCCGAGACGCTGGTCCTCGATGCTCCTTGCCCACCGCCCTTCGAGCTGTGAGAAATGACGTGATGTCCGCCTCGGAGAGGCAGACCTACGTAGCATCTCCAATTCACCGGATCGAAACACAGTAACGCAAAATCCGATCATCCTTCTCATCCGCCCACACGTGACGTGTCTCTGATACACCAGATCCGTTAGCGCTGGCAAAAGACCATACAAAGACGCGGTCATCCTCAATTTCATAACCAAGAGAGTCCATCTTCGCAGTGGACCAATCGCTTTTCACCAATCCCACGTCCGTTAGCTCGCCCAAGTTCTTCGGCCAGCGATTGTTCTTGCGTTGAAACCGCTTCACTGCCAGCGAAGTCAAAGTCAAACGTCGAGCCGTCTCGTGAGAATCGGAAGACCTGGCAAACTGATCGACAGAGGGAAGAAAAAGACTAAGGTAAATCCCTGCCACGCTTAAACGATTACGAGCCATTTGTGAAGCAAAAACAGCTTTAACCCGCTCGGCGAACCCCTTCTCTCCTTGATCAGCACAGTCCTGAAATTCTCTAACAACCCTTAATATTTCTAGGCGTGTGCTCGGCATGACTGGCAATCTATAGAACGGATTCGCTGCCATCTCGCGTGGAAGCCCCTCCGGTAGATTGTCGAGCGATGCACACAACATAGCAATTTCGCCAGTAAGACCATCGTTCCATGATTTGGCAATGTCAAAAGGTTTGTCCACTTGAGCCGAGAGGATTACCAGTTGCTCGTCGTTCCAGAGGTCGTAATCGAGCGACCGATTGATTGTCGTCCATTGCCGACCAAGCATCGCCATGGAAGTGTACTCCGCCACTAAAAACCAAGGCCAATCGAACGCATCCGCAACCGAACGCATGGCTACGATGTCTTGGATCGCTCGCTCAGCCTGTTTATGGTACGTAGCATGCACCGCGTCCAACTCCAGGATGCCTGTCAACATTCTCGAATCCTGAAGCGGTTCAAACAACGTTAGGTACCCGCCAAAACGAAGTGGCATCCAGACCGGTTTTGGGAGTTCGCTTGCAAGCTGAATCCTCTTGATAATGGGCCGCACCGTTTCCATATACTCCGCAACGCGAGGTTCGTCTGGCCACGTGCTACCGGGACGCAGCTCCCAAGGAATTTGACCAGGCCCAACAATCGGCAACTCATTGGCACTTGAAATGTCGAGGCTCGCCTTGCTCAACGCGAGGACTTCGCTCCAAGCATCTGTTCCTTCTTTGTGAAGATGCTTCTCAAAGTACAATGCCATCGAATCGTTGTCGAAGGGCTCGCCCGCTTGCCGCATGGATTCAAGCTTACGATTCAGGGCGGACGAAGCGGTGGTTTCTTGAGTGACCATAAACGCTAAGAATATAGCAAGAACGCCTATAGGTAGCAGGCTGATCAGTCCGATCCATCTCAGTCGACGTTTCATATTGGTATTCCGATAAAAGGTTTTTATGTTCGCTCTTTGTTGTGCGACGCTCCGCGTCGCATAAATCACGACGGCGGAGCGTCGTGCAACTAAGGTTCCGAAGTCGCACCCGGCAGGTGCGACCTACTTTAGTGCAGCCGCTTGTTTTTCCCAATCGCCATGCCACAGATGACAGGGGAAAGCAAACCGTTGGTTGTTGATATACGGAGTCGCAGTCATCCCGATCTGCGAAACAGAGATGTCCCAGTCGAGAGCCACCGTTTCTTTCGCTTGCTTCAATTCGGATTCGTCCTTCGCATCCAGCAATTGTTTCAAATGCCATGCGACAGTCGCTACGTGACGACTGGAAATCAAACGCGTGCCGCTTCGGTCTGTCGGAATCGAATAACCGCCAAGCGTATGGTCCGAACGAATCCTGCTATATCGGGCTGAGTAGGCTAAATTGAAATCCAAGCAGAGGGCGCGAAACCTAGACTCTTTTCTGTTGGCACTATTGCTTAGTTGAGCAATCGCATCAGACCAATTCGCTTCACCCAATCGCTTCTTTGCTCCCTCCCTTTGCACTTCTTGAACCAACCACGCTTCGTATCGATCTGCCGCAAGTTGAGTCTTAAGATTTGTACCAAGTCGCACACCTCGAATGATGCGTATGATACCCGTGATGTTTCTCTGATAGCGCTCGAGCAGTTTTTCAGTAGTGCCGTCATCCTCCATATGAATTCGAGCAATCATGGCGTCCCCCATCAGACGCCTCATTACCAAATACGATTCGGAAAGAGGGGTTGCTTCATCGAGCGATTTCAATTGTCTCTCGATGAAGTTCCATTGAAGCAAACGTTCCTGTTCCATTGTGGGGTCAATCGGCAATTGATTTTGGACTACTGGTTCATCCAGATCGGCATTCGTACTCCCCATGCTGCCATCCATGCCGCCGATGTTCTCAGACGCATTTCTTGGATTGCTCGACTTGCGGGGTGGTGAAAGCAGGGTGATCTCGACCGACCGTCGGTTGGTTCGTTGATGTTTTGAGATTTCATTTACAAACTCTGCCCAAACGCTTCCGGGCATGGATGGATAAGTTGCCCAGACAATCAGGAATGGTACCATTGGGATCAAAACAGACAGCGCCAGCCATCCTATATGCTCCAACCAAAACCGCTTGCCCATCTTGGAATCCATCCAATTCCTTGTCATGCGATAGGTCGCAACCAGCGGGATGAACGTAACAATTCCAAACAGCCAAATCGGCGTCTCAAACATCTCGAACGCGGTACTGCCATAGATGAATACTACAAACGTTACGACAGGGGCGAGGATCGCAGCGATGACCGGACTACGAATAATCTGACTCGTCCATTGAGTCACGGAATAGATGGCCCACATGGAACCCATCGCAATGAGCGTAGAGAGTCCAAACTGAGGGAAATTCCGAAGCTGGCCAGACCAGATTAAACTGCCTGTTGCAGCAACCGCAAGGATAATTGCGGCTAAGATCAGCATGGCGATGGGGACGATTTGCCGGGATGTCCAAACAATTCTGGGGGCAACACCTCGATCTGCGAGGAATCGGATGCGTTGATTGAGATTGTCACCTTGAAATGCGACTGTGCCCAACCAACTGATCGCGAGGATTGCGGTCAAGACGAAAGGGAGAATATCGTAAAAATCGGCTTGGCGGACCCGATCTGCATCGCTCTTATTTATTTCAACGCAACACGACAAAAGCGATATCAAGAAAATTGCAGAGATCCCGAGCAGCATCGCTCGATTCTGGGCAGTAAACTGCCATATCAACGCCGACCAAGGTGTCTGGATAGCGCGCTTATCGACGATCGAACGCTCAAAATAGGTGCTCTTTTGAATGGCTCCAGCGGAAAAGAAGGTCGGCGTAATTGGAGAAAGCGCTCGTAGCGCATAAACCCAGCCGACGCCAATCGCGATAAAGCTCGCAACCAAAAGTGCAAGAGTATTAACTGCCAACGGCTCCAAGATAGAATTGGATGCAAACGTATATGCTAGGGCAACTCCGACTAGAACCAACAGCCCGACGAAGGTCGATCGAAAACCCCATGCTGTCGCAAACCCCAAAACCAAAAGGAAAATCGAATAGAGCACTGCCTGTGCCAAATCGATTTCCGCCATCGAGATCGTGCCGAATTCATTCGAAAGACCGCCCGTCAGCAACATCATCACGAAACTGAGGATCCAAACAGCCACCAAGCCAGCGAAGCCGGCCAGAAACTTGATTCGAATGATGTCTTGTTTGTAGATCGGCAACGACGCTATCCAATAGAGGGTTCGACTCTCCTTTTCCTGACCCACTAGCAATGCCCCAACTCCAGCCGCAAACAAACCGGGGAGGCCGTAGAAGAAGTAGAGTGGTAGTGTTGCACCTTCATTTCCGAAGCGATTGATCGCCAAAAAAAACTGGAGCAAAAAGCCCATGACGGCCAACATAGCGATCAACGGCCAAAGCTGCCGGTACTCTTTCCAGCACAGTCGTCGGATTACTAAGCTACGATCCATGGCTCCCTCCGCTTACACTGGAATGCAGTCCATCCTTCCCGTTTCCAATCCGTTCCACATGGTCATCATCGCTCGCAGCCGGGACACTGCCTCGAGTACAGGCGATGAACACCTCTTCCAGCGATGCGGGCCGACTTCGAACTCTGAGGACGCCCGGGCGAGCTTCAAGCAGTTCCTTGCACTCTTGATCAAAGCCGCGAATGACCATACGTCTTTGTCTGCCCGATGATTGTTCGCTCAGCACTTCGATACTTCCAATCAGTCGCGGCAAAGCGATAAGCGGATCATCGAGGCTGATCGTGACTTCGGAAACCGTATCTTTGAGATGGATCATCGAGTCCATCAATTTTACTTTCCCTTGATGGATGATGGCAACCATGTCGGCCACGCGCTCCACCTCCGAGATTTGGTGACTTGAGATAAGCACCGTCCGACCCGTCACAGCTCGATCAACCATGCTTTCCATGAACTCGCGGCGCACGTGAGGGTCCAAGCCAGACGTTGGTTCGTCGAGAATGAGCAGTTCGGGATCGTGAGCCAGCGCCAAGGCCAATGCGACTTTGGCTCGCTGCCCTTTGCTCAAGTGTTTGATCTTGCGATTGGGTGGAACCTCAAAGTGCCCAATCGACTCGCTGTATCTTTCTAAGAAACCTTTCGGATAGAAAGAAGCAGTAAACCAACCGATTTCGTCCACCCGCATCCAATCGTAGAGGGCGGGTTGGTCCGAAACGTATCCGATGCGACGCCGAATTTCGAGCGCGTCTTTACTTGGGTCAAATCCACACACGGTGCATTCGCCTGCGGTGGGATTCTGGAAGCCCGTAAGGATACGAATGAGCGTTGTTTTGCCTGCACCGTTCTCACCGAGCAATGCGAATACGGAACCGCTTGGCACCGTCAGATCGATACCCCGAAGCGCTTCGCAGCCCGGGAACCGCATTTCTAAACCACGTGCTGTAATACTATCGGACATCATCTCCCCCATTTCCTGAAGAACTAACCGTCGCGACATGGCCGTCGAGTTTATTCAATTGCTTGTGCACAATTTCCCGAATTTCGTCTGCCTCAAGTCCACCATGCAGAGCTTGCGTGAGCGCCTCCTTGAGGCTCTCGGCAATGACCGAGCGTCGGATTTCCTTGCAGCGCTTGATCGCCCCAGCGCAAACGACTAACCCACGGCCCCGAAGAGGCTCCAAGACCCCATCGACTTGGAGCTCCTGATACGCTCTAGCGACCGTGTTGGGATTGATCGCCAATTGAACGCTCAAAGCTCGGACGCTAGGCAACATTTGCCCAACCTTGAACGTCTCCTCGGCGATTGCAAAAGTGACCTGCCGAACAATCTGTTCGTAGATCGCGATGCCATTACTCTCATTGATCGAAAAAAACATTCTGGATAACTCCTAGTCCCGCGAGGCAGTCCCGGTGTACTGGTTACATGGTACGGTGGTTGGCTAGTTGAGTCAATAGGTCGAGAAAAAGAATTCTATCGAGTTGTTTGCTACAATACTTTTTCAATACTCCGGAACCTTTCGCGTTTCACTAGGACCATCGTTAATGCCTCAAGTTCAAACAGGACTCGACCTTTTGGTCGCACAAAATTTCGCATCGCTTCGCGGCAAACGCGTGGGCCTAGTAACGCACCCTGCCGCGGTTGACGCGCAGCTTCGTAGCGCAGTTGACTTATTTGCGGCTGCCGACGGTGTCAAGTTGGTAACGATCTTTGGACCAGAGCATGGACTGCACGGACAAGCACAGGATCTCATCAGCGTGGGTGCCAACGAAGCCAAATCAGTACCTGCCTCGGTCTACAGTCTCTATGGCACCAACGCTGCTAGCCTCCGTCCCGCGAAGGACCAATTGAAAGGGATCGATGTTCTGGTCGTCGATCTACAGGACGTAGGGAGTCGATACTATACCTTTCAAGCCACGATGAGATACTGTTTGGAGGTAGCGCTGCCTCTTGGCATTCTTGTGATAGTGCTTGATCGCCCGAACCCGTTGGGTGGCGTGGTGGTCGAGGGGCCCGCGTTGCGTGTGGGGTTCGAAAGTTTTGTGGGTGCACATGATTTGGCTATACGTCATGGACTAACGGTTGGTGAATTGGCCATGCTCTACCAGCAAGAGCTAAAGCTTGGGCCGGGGGAATTGCGTGTGGTTGCGTGCGAAGGATGGAGACGCCGCGATTACTTTGACGCGACCGGTTTGCCATGGGTATTGCCTTCTCCGAACATGCCGACGCTTGAGACGGCGATCGTCTATCCCGGTCAGTGCTTGATCGAGGGGACCAATCTCAGTGAAGGCCGAGGTACTACGAGACCTTTTGAAATCTGCGGGGCACCTTGGTTAGATGCGGGCAAGCTTGCTCGCAAAATGAATGCGGAGAAGCTGCCGGGTGTCACCTTTCGACCCGCGTGGTATCGACCAACGTTTCAGAAGCATGCGGGCAAGGATTGTGGTGGGGTACAAATGCATGTGACCGATCGTTCCGCGTTTCAATCGGTACGGGCAAGTTTGGCGCTACTGTGCGCGATGCGAGAGATGTCTGGAGACCAGTTCGCTTGGCGGACAGAAGTCTACGAATTTGTTAGCAAGCCGATAGCGATCGACTTGTTATTTGGTTCGGATCGCGAGCGCCTACAAATCGAAGCGGGCAAACCGTGGCGGGAAATTGCTGGGTGCTGGGAAGCGGAGGAGCAAGCATTCGATCATCGCCGGCATTCGGCCTGGTTGTATTGATGCGAAGGGTTAGTAATCTTTCGCACAATCGTCACCACCCGCATTTGCGAAAAATTCTCCATGCCCCGAACAGTTAACCTGACTGGGAAACTTTGCTTAAAGCCTGTTTGAGGGCTATATACCTGGGTTCATAACAACAAAGGAACTTAGGCATGGTTGTAATAATCGGTTGTATCGTTGTGACAGGATCTGTCATCGGCGGCTTTATGTGGGCCGGCGGGGATATCCTTGCGCTCAATCAGCCCTCTGAGTTTGTTACGATCGGGGGTGCTTCGCTCGGGGCATTGATTGTGATGTCGCCGTTCCCAGTGTTAAAGGGAATCGTGTCGGGGATTATTCAAGCGCTCAAGGGAGCACCTTACAGTAAGAAGTCCTACGAAGAGACGTTTTCAGCACTTTACGAATTGTTTCGTATTGCACGACGCGACGGTCTGTTAGCACTTGAAGGTCACATTGCGGATCCGCACAAGAGCGCGGTCTTTGCTAAATATCCTAAGTTGGCGGCGGACCATCATGCGACGGAATTCATCAAAGGTGCCTTTGGTCCAGTGATAGACGGATCGGTTCGTCCCGAGGATGTTGGCAGCCTTATGGAAATCGAGATCACGGCGATGGAATCCGAGCACCATCATCCAGTGGATGCTTTGTCGAAGACGGCAGACGGCTTGCCAGGATTCGGGATCGTGGCAGCGGTTCTTGGGATCGTGGTAACGATGGGTCACATTGATGGTCCTCCGGCTGAAATTGGTCACCACGTGGGTGCGGCACTTGTTGGAACCTTTCTTGGTATTCTTGCATCCTACGGCTTCCTAGGTCCACTTGCTGCAAAGATGGCAAGCATTGGTCACTCTGAGTCAGCCTATTTCCGGACGATTGCAGTCGTGCTTCAGGGCTTCTTCAATGGCATGCAGCCCAAGATGGCGATCGAAACAGGACGACGCGGACTTGAAAGCGACGTCCGTCCGTCCGGTGAAGAAATTGAAAAGTTATTCAAGACAGTTGATTCAGGCGGAGCTTAATCATGGCTAGTGGTGGCGGTGGTGCGTGGAAAGTTGCCTATGCAGACTTCGTAACAGCCATGATGGCATTCTTCATGGTGATGTGGTTGACGTCGCAGAAACCCGAAGTTGTTTCCGCGGTTGCAGAGCACTTTCGAAATCCGGGTGGCAAGCGAATGTCTGGCAATGACGCCAAGTCGATGATGATATCTTCCAAAAACGGAAATGGGAATCGTCGCGTCACCAAAGAAAGAGGCACTAAACAATCCGAAGGGGACGTCAAAGATCGCAAGATGTCCGACGAAGGCGAGAAGAGCAATGTCGGGTCGGTCGTACTCTTCCCTCTTAACTCCGTCGAACTTAGCGAAGAAGGGCAGCAGATTCTTTTGACGCTCATACCTGAGCTCGAAGGCAAGCAGCACCGCATCGAGGTGCGAGGGCATGCAGCGAGCAGCGGCAATTCATCGCAAGCTGCGTTCGACGCATGGAACATTTCCTACAAGCGCGCGATGTCGGTCACGCAGTTCCTTGTGGACAATGGTATCGACGCAAGGCTGCTTCGGCCAAGTGCTGCGGGCAACTCGGATCCACGCTTCAATGCCAACGAAGTGGACCAGTCCAGCGACTCGCGAGTCGAGGTGTATGTGTTGACTGAAGTTTTTGAGGAGCCAGCTTCAAAAACGGAGCGATTGACCTCTGGAAAAGTTCTTGACGCACAAGCCGCAGCGGAAGAAGCCGACGCCAAGGCAGCCGCAGCAGCCGCCCCGCCTGCCAAGGCTGGGCATTAAGGTGGAGAACAGTTCTTCTCAATTGCGCGCGGTTGTTCTCAATTGCGCCTAGGCTATCTGCATTTTTTTGGTAGTCGATTTTGTTAAAGATCCGTAGGCGAGCGGCAGGCTGTGTTATACCAGTCGTAGTTTGGGACCATTGTCCCGAACGAATCAACGGACGGGACAATGGTCCCATCCTACGGTACTTTTCATTCTGCCGGTCGGCTAACCGCACTGAATCCTCAACAAAATCCGCTGCCGACTACGCGCTCTCAAAGACCTTCGGTGCGAGCAATACGATTTCGAATCGATCACGAATATCTGGCCAAAAAGGAATCTGTCCGTTCACTCTTATCTGCCAGGTAAATGAATTGTTCGTCGATTTGAAGGAATGCATCGTATTCATTGGAACAGATAGAATCTCGAACCCTTGAGTTATCATCTCAAGAGAATTGGTACTTACAATTTGCTGCCGAAAGAACGGCTTTTCTTCGGTTCTGTTGCTGGTTCCTTGCCGATACGACACCTTCTCAATCCCTTCTATTATAATTTCCATTTTTTGGATCTTCTTGACGTTCCCTTGAAACATCCAGCTGAGTTCAAACTCACTCCCCGGGTAGATATCGCGTTGACTACATGCCAAAATAGGCCTGGGATTGAACACTTGCAGCGTCGTGTAGACCGCAGCACCCAGGAGCACTAATCCAATCAAAAAGAAGCCGCCTACAAAAAGATAGGGGATCCAATCCTTGCCGCGCAAGGCGAACGAAGCGACCACAGTAACGATTCCGATCCAGCAAAATCCTCCAATCCAAAACCCTAAAGCGATAGCGCCACGCGATTCGGCCGCTTGGATAATGAGAGGCTCATCCGTATCTCCTGATTCAACGGGGCAGTTGCCGTTGGCCATTGCCCGTGTCAAGTTCGTTTCCCAAACCGTCACTTGGCGAAAGCTACTCATCAATAGGGAAGCTATGTTACCCAATAGCATGATTGCTCCAACACCTACGGCGATAGAGTAGTTGCGGACTATCCAGCCCGCCGCTGGATTGAACCAACGAATCAAAACTGCATTAGTCGGATTCGATGGATCCACGTTGCATTCGTACTCGCCGCCTGCAACGAACGGAGTCGTATGCCCTATCGCATTTTGTTGGTTGCCGGTCTCTTTGCTCCCAAACCAAAAACGTTTTGACGTATACTCTTTCCCTGAGCGCAGGTATCGGAACTCAACGTTCGGAACGAATTGCGCAGAACTCCACTTGCTCGCCGCAGCCTCATCGACACTG
>JBBRGW010000091.1:0-10969 GCA_038223525.1 Pirellulales bacterium | reverse complement strand
GGCAGGCTACGTCGGCTAACGAGCCACGGGCATAAATCCAGAGGTTTCCGTTGCCGCAACGGTGGTCTGAATGGGGTGGGTCTCAGCGTGCGTTTGCACCCGCAACGATAGCCGTCGGTATTCCGGCGTCTATCGCCCTACCGCTCACCTTTTGAGTGCTTTTAGGCTTCGCGTTGAAAACGGCTCTCAACATGAGTTCGCAAACCATACCCACCAATATAATTGGCACGACTGGGATGTTAAAAATGCTTTGGACTTCACCAGCAACGGTGACCCCCATTGCCAAAAGAGCAAACGTTGCGACACCGGATTTGGATGCTGTTGCGCACATCCACAGAACCGGCAACATGAGAACGCACAAATCGTACTGGTAGGTGTGCGGGCTGATCAGTAACGTCGTGGCTAAGAGCATCATGGCCTTCTCGGGGGATGGCAACGAGTACTGCCGATCTTCGAATACGCAGTAAAGCAAATAGATCGTCAACGTCAAACAGACAGCCCCTTTGCACCAATCAACAAGCTGCCGAGGAAGACTATAGGCGAAGGTCATGAGGTTACAGGACCATTCCAATCGGTATCCCCCGTTCTCGGCATAGTTCCCGGCCGTGGACAGCACTTTGCTAAAGGCCATCCACGTCTCTATCGGGACCAGGCAACCTGCTCCACCCCAGAGGATGACAACGCTAGTGGAGGCACCGATAAAGAATCGCCAATTGCCGTTGCGAAGCAATACCAAAGGAATCAGAAAAAAGAGCGTAGGTTTGATCGAAAGGATCCCGAAGACCATCCCTGCGACGTAGTCGCGATGGCATTGCAGCAATCTCCATGTCGCACAAATAATCAAAAGCCAAACAACACTCTTCTGACCAAGCGTGATGGAAAAAAGAAACATCGGAAACAGAATCAAACCAAGCCAAAGGTATCTGGATTTAGCTCGCGTAGATTCGCTGGAAACGTTTGTGTCACCAGGCAGGCCGGACGGCGCGTGGATTGCAATTTCTGCTATCAACTTGGCCGAGAAGAATGCAGCCAAAACCAAAGCAATCAACCAGATCACGACTGCCCATCGATAGGGCAAGCACGCGAACGGGCTAAATAGAATATAGTGCGGTGGAGGATATACCGGCGGGAAGTACTGGTTCGTATTCCAAGCAAAGCCAACAACCTTGGGATCGTATTGCCAAGCCTTGAATGTTTCCAAATCGTAGAGTTCTGAGACATGGCCAGTAATGAACATCCGTGCTCCTACCCACTCTTGCAAGAAATCGGCGCCATAGGCAGTGCCTGTTTCCTCCGTCTTCCAATCGTAGTTCGGTGCAAAAAGTAAATAGACGATGGGAAGTGTGGTAAAGACCGCCAACGGCAACCAAGGTTGCGTATTCAGCAATTTTCTGGGTCGCATCGCTACACACTATCGTTTTCATGCTGAAGGACACGGTGTGCGGTCCGCAAGTAAGCTCGCTGGATCGTCAAACAAAGATCGATCAGATCGGCCAGCATCGGTAACAAGGATTCCCAGTCAGCGACCGCCTTACGATCCACTTCGCCGGCAAGCTCTTGTATGATCCCTGCGATCTCGGGCATTCCAATCGTTTTAGCAATTTCATGCAATGTCAATAGTCGCGACTTTAGCGCGAGTGGATTGCGAGAGTCAAAGCTATGAATCACTCGCTCCATTTGATTGCCGATCATGATCGCATGTTGATTGTTCATCTCGGAATCATCCAACAGTCCAGGCGGACGCCAGCCCATGGGGGAATCGGCGAAACGATAGACCAACGCGGGATCGAAGAGTCGTCCTGAATCCCGTCGTAGATTTTCGATAGCTTCGTCGTGACCGCAAGGAGAGGAGGACAGTTCGGAAGTCATCGCGTCGTAGGCATTCACGAGAGCTAGGATTCTTGCTCCGAGCGGAATATCGCCACCGGAAATCGGTCCTGGACCACCAAAAGCAACGTTTTGAAGTTCTAATATCTCGAGCAGTTTCGGAGAATGGGAAGCGGCTTTGGCAATTTCGGAGCCGACACGTACATGCCTCGCAATCAATGGTGCATGCTGGGGATCAACAGAATGAAGCAGATCTATTTTGCTGAAATCAGAAGACCCAATGATACCGATGTCGTGCAGCGATGCAGCAATCTCAAGCGTATACAAATCGCCAACGCTCATCAGCCCACGGGCCAACGAAACGCACATTTCGGCTACCCGATGCGCGTGAGCGGTCAACTTAGGAGCGCGAAGCGACATCACCGTGTTGAGAGTAACAACGGAGTGATAGGAAATGGGGTGATCTTCGATTTCGATCGACGAAAGCTTGATC
The DNA here is from genome assembly GCA_038223525.1 of Pirellulales bacterium. GTDB lineage: Bacteria > Planctomycetota > Planctomycetia > Pirellulales > Pirellulaceae > JBKCUI01. The sequence continues at coordinate 8,649 of JBBRGW010000091.1, read as the reverse complement.
GCTTTCTTATTCTCGGCCTCGATAGCGTCCGCTTCCATTTGCGTGGACCAGCACTTTACCGCGTTTCTACCACCATGCTTAGCTGCGTAAAGCGCGCGGTCCGATTGTTCGATCTGAGATTGAAGGTTCGGCGCACCGAAGATGCTGCTGGAAACACCAATACTCGCAGTAACTTTGTAAGGGTCCGCCAAGTACGCCTGTATGCCCGCGCGAACCCGTTCCGCCATAGCGACCCCTTCGTCTACCGTCGCTGAGTCCATAGTGACGCAGAACTCCTCTCCACCGTAACGTGCCAGTGTTGCGCTGTTTCCGATAAGCTTCGTTACCGTCTTGACCAAGTCCTTCAGTACCGCGTCACCTGCAGCATGTCCGTGTTGGTCGTTTAGTTTTTTGAAATGGTCTACGTCCATCATAATGGTAATGACCCCTCGTTCCCCCTGGTTCCGTTCAGCCCAGTTTGCCTCGATTCTTTCAAACAGCGCACGTCGGTTCAATGCGCCGGTCAACCCGTCGCGGGACGCCAGTTCGTGCAACACCTCGTTCTGCCGTCGAATCTGCTCTCTTGAAATCTCCAGCTCCGACAACGCATGAAGAAGATCCTTGCGTTGCGACTCCATGATCGAAATGTCTTCAAAACTGATCAACGCTCCAGAAACGCGTTCATCCCCGTCTAAGACAGGGGTCGCGTTTACCACAAAGCTAAGCTCTCTATCGGGCCCAACGGTCAAGTGGACTTTGACTGCCGTTTTTTGCGAGTGCTCTCGCAATGCAAACTCCCAGGGCCAGTCGTCATCGGTTTCTTTTCGCCAAGGCAACTGGCTCAGGCTTTGGCCCAGCAAGTCATCTGTTCGACGTCCGACGCTCTTCGAAAAGGAATCGTTGACGAGCAGCATTTTGCCAGCTGCATCGAGGATCACAACGCCCCCTACAATCGTATCGAGGGTGTTGCGAACTCGCTTCGGCACGGCGCTCTTGGGATCCAACACGCTCAACGATCGAGTGAGGAAGAACGAGAAACTTCCGAAGTTAAGTAAGAATCCAACGAGCAAAAGTATCCCCCACTTAATCAGGGATGGACCGAAGGTTTGGGAGATAGGATCAAAAGCAATCTCCAGCTCCGCAATCGTTTTGTCGCCGCGGTCCAAAGGGATTCGTACTTGGTTAATATTGGATGGCTCACTCGGCTTCAATGTCCAATGTCGGTTATGGTCGGGACTTGAATACAAAACTACGCCATCGTGCCGAAGGATGCTCAAGCTCTTCAAATCCGAAACTTGAAGCAACGCGGCGCGACAAGATTTTTGCAGTCCTAGCCTGTCATTATTGGACAAATAGGATGAGCAACCGGTTGCCAACTGTCGACTTACGTCCTGCCGTTCCCTTTGTATTTGACTGTTGTCAAACGAAATCAACCCAGACATACCTCCAGCCAACATCGGTCCAAACGACATAGTCGCAAGGATGATCGCCATTTTATAGGTGATCTTTAACCGAGGCATTAGTTTGGGTCCGAAAATGGAAAGTTGGAAGCACGGCATTGCCTGCACCAAGAGGGGGTGCCCGCCTATGTGCAAGCCAAGTTACTGTTGCATCAAAGAAGATGATCGCTGACAAAGAACCGCTCTTTTTTGGTCATCATGTTGCTCGGACGGGCAAGATCTAGCGGTTGTACCGATCGCAACAATTGTTGCGACTTTGTCTGAAACAACCTTCATGTCCGGCACTTTTTTCTGCAAGTGCAAGCCCCCTCGTTTATCGCCTCAATCCCCACTCCTTTGGGTTCGATAACAGCGGATGATCGTATTACTAATAGGACATTCACGGATGAATGTAGAAGTATGTTGTCGCAGGGAGGCGAGTAGTGACCTTTTTGGATTACAAAGGGAAAAAGCGAGCAATATTGGCGGCACTTCTGCTGTCGATATGGCCCGCCATTTCGTTTGCACAATCCGAAGCAGACAAAAAGGGTCGTGCCCCGAAGACCTACGAGTTGCCAAAGTCAATACCGCAATTCGACTCTGCCATCTCGAGCGATGAGTTTGAACAACTTGTTGGACTTAAGTCGCCTCAGTCCGAGGCCCAGCTGCCGAGTCAGACCAAACCGCCACCAGAGACACGAGCCCCACCGCCCTCCATCGTCATCCTTGCGCCCGGGTTAGCCAACGCTCCTACCTCTACGTCCGCTTCGGACAGCGCTGATGCGAACAAAAACGAAGACCAAAAACCTGTTGATGAAAATTGGACTCCATGGTGGCAAGAGAAGTGCTCCCATGCAATTTTGTCTAAAGACGCAAGCAAAGCTCAGGGCTTTACCCTCGAGCAATTGATCTGGCTGTCCATGGAATACTCGCCGCGAGTCCAAAGTATCCTTATCACTCCGAAAATTCAAAGAACAGACATCGACATCGCACGCGGTGATTTCGATCCACGCCGAGTGGCAAGATCCAACTACAGAGACACCTCCGATCCCGTCGGCAACACATTGACCACTGGCGGGCCCAATCGACTTACAGAGCAGTATTGGGAAAACTCCGTCGGCATTCGGGACCGAAATGCCTTCGGTGGGAAGACCGAGTTGTCGCAATTAATCAATGCTCGTGACAACAACTCGCTGTTCTTCAAACCCAATAATCAAGCGGATACCAAACTCAGCCTGAACTACACGCAGCCGTTGTTGCGAGGCTCGGGACGCTATTACAACACTTCGTCGATTCGTCTTGCTGGACTGAAGACCAACGAGTCCATTGCAGAGGCGAACAAGGGGCTTCAAAATCATGCATGGGATGTGATCTCTGCCTATTGGGAATTGGTCTTGCAACGCTACTTGATGGAACAATCCAGGCAGGGCCAGCATCGTTTGAGTGAAATCCAAAAGCAACTTCAAAATCGAAGCACTCAGGATTTGATACCGACGCACTTAGACAGAGCAAACGCGGCAATATCGAATCAGCAGGCTCAAATCATTAAACTCGACAGGGCCATTCGTGGGCTCCAAGAGTCGTTGCGTCGACTAGTCAATGCGCCTGAGCTCGAGGCGATGAATTGCAACGAGATCATCCCGTTAACCTTGCCTAGCAGCGAGAAGGTTATCGTACCCGTCGAGGGAGAGCTTTTATCCGCGTTGGAGCATCGAGGGGATATTGTCGCAATTCAAGAGAGGATTGAGCAAGCGATGGTCCAAAAGAAGCTTGCGATCAGCGAACTTCGCAATCAACTCGATTTCGTAACGGAAAGCTATGTGCGGGGTTTGCGAGGCAATAACGAATTTGGAGAAGCGTTTATCAATCAGTTCGACAAAGGTCGGCCCTCTTTTTCTGCCGGGGTTGACTATCAATTACCGGTAGGACAAAGGGCTGCGAAAGCGAACGCGACAAGTCGCGACTTGGAAATTCGCAAACTTCAATTCGACTATTCCGATGCGCTCAAAAAAGCGTATGCGGACATCAACACATCGATCTATGTCGCCGAGGGCACTTACGAAATCACATTGGCTTCCATCGAGAGTACGCTATCGTCTCTGAAGGAAGTAAATGGACAGTATACCAAGTTTGACGATTTCATGACCGACAGCCCGTCACCGAGCAACGTGCTCAACGATTTGCTCGATGCCGAGTTACGATTGCTCAACGCGGAAAATGCTTGGGCTAGAAGCCAGGTGGACCATATGCTCGCAATCATGAAGATCAAATACGAATCCGGTTCATTGATGACCGTCACCGTGGATCCAATCCACTAAGCATTCCGCTGGACGGCGTTAGTCATTGTTGATTGGGACCAATGTCCCGAGCGGACTGCGGGACGGGACAGATGGTCCCATCCTACTCAAGATCGATTACTTGCCGCCAATTGCGTTCACAAGCATAGAAGTAAGACTGGAGGTATAGTCATTCTGGCCTTCCCAGTTCCACATGTTTCGCATGAGATCCGTGACCAGGATGCCGCCCATTCCCATCAATAGCAAGATACCGAGCAATAGTACCACATCCAGCGTTCCATAGGGAGTTTCGGGCACACCACGCATTGCCGCACCCGCGGCGAGTGTACCGCCAGCCAATGCAGCTTCGTCACCGAAGCCATCTCCACCAAATCCACCCTGCTCATCGATGGGATCAAAGCCTCCCATACCTCCGCCTGCAGGGATGGAACCAAACTCGGTCGAGTCTTCCAACTCGATAACCTGGGAGCCGCTATCGTCATCCACTTCGATTCCGCCGCTCGAAGGCGTTAGCTGGAACTCTTCGCCTTGTTGGAAATCGATCAGAGCACCGCTTCCAAGACCGCTGACACCGCTTGCAGAACCAACACCTGAACCGGAACCGCCAGCCACTTCACCACCAAGATCAAGTCCTGAAATTCCAGTCCCTGCCAAATCGAGAGGTTCGTCTTCGAGCGACAATCCGCTATCGGAAGGGCTCATCAGATTGATGCCGCTTTCGGAAGCCAAGCCAACACCTGAATCAGATCCCAGAACCAAATCATCTTCATCATCGCTTTCCAGTTCAAGATCCGCGCCCAGTCCAAGGCTGCCGCTGCTGCCTGACCCAGGAATGATATTGGAATCGCTTCCCATTAAATCCAAGCCGCTCTTTTCGGGCGATACGTCCCCTGCCAAATTCAAATCGCTCCCCAGTTCTACTTCGCTTCCCGAACCGCCATCGCTTTGAAGTTTTATGTCCGAGAGGGCGTTTTTACTTTCTTCCGGAGTTCCCGGTTTTCGATTGACTAGTCGTACACCGCTACCGCTCTTGGGATCTGGCACCAATGCAACGTCGCTACCCATCGCTTCATCGTCACTGACCAGATTCAAATCGCTACCGAGGGACAAATCGCTTGCGCCTGGGTTACTACCAGGTTTTCCTATTGTTGGACCTTTATTACCCGATGGGCCGACTTGCCGTTCGGATATCAAAATCGAGGACCCGCCAGCCTCTTCGTCCAACGCATCACCACCAAGTTCCGATTGAACTCGCTGGATTTCTTCGTTCTTAAATTTCCAAGACTTGCCATCGCGATAGCCAAAAATTTCGCCGCGGGAGCGCATTTCAACGAGTTCGTCGGAGGAAACGCCGAGAATTTTTGCGGCTTCATCGAGCGATACGTAGTTTGCCATGCCGGTCGTCACTTGGAAGAGAGAACATACGAAAGGGAAATAGACATCACTAGACTAATCTACAGAAATCGCACAATCCAGTCACGGATGAAGAAATCACGAAACGCTGGATCGTAACGATAACAGGGATTGTTTTGATTTCGATGGCCGGAACGAACGGTCGAAAAAAGGAAGGTGCTGGGGGGCACGCTTTGAGACGCTTTCCTCACTCCCAGGGAGCGGGTTTGGGGCATCCCGCTGCATCCAAGACAATCGTCTTGATTTCTAGCCCCACCGCCCCCGACGGCTCGATTTCAATGATCGCAACCCAGCCGATCCACTCCGGAGGATCGACAGGAAAATAATCGAAAGCGAAGTTTCCGAGACTATAAATGATCGGTTTGCCCCGATATACCTCGACGGTCTGCGTTACGTGCGGGTGCGCTCCGATGATTGCGGTCGCTCCAGCATCAATCCATTTTTTGGACGAGATAAACTGGTCCGGTCGGGGTACTACCGTCAACTCTTCACCCCAATGCAAAAAGGGGATCACCACGTCGCATCCAAGTTTTTCGCGGGCACTCTTGACTTCGACCGTGACCGATTCATCCGAAAGGGGTGAGTTTCCCGCAACATCCGCCGTTGCTGAGTATTCTTTGGCGTGGAACTCATTGAAACCTAGAATCGCGACCTTGTGACCCTTAAGCGAGACGACAAATGGAGCAACTGCTTCCTTGAGATTCAGTCCACCTCCAAAGTAAGGTAGTTTTTCTCGCTTGAGCACAGCGATCATCTCAGCCATGCCGTCGGGACCGAAGTCTAAAGAGTGGTTGTTGGCCAAGCTCACCGCATGAAAGTATTTCTTGATAAAGCGAGGCGAATCCTGGGCCCCTCGAAAAACGTAGGGTTTCAATCGCATCTCGCCACCCCGACCTAGCACGCACTCCAAGTTCCCAATGCACAAGTCCACACCCTCAAACAGGGGCGCACAGGCTTGGAAAGGGTCTTTGCCGTTCGCGACGACGTTGCCCGGTCCATTATCCAACATGATGTCGCCAGCAAAAAGGATCCTTAGGTTCTCGCTTGGCTTTTCAACCAATGACGCCGGCTTTGCAACGTTATCTGTCGCTTGTTGAGCAACCAGTTGAGATGAAATCGCAAAGTTCAACAGATAAAACGCGAAGGCAAAAGTTCGACAAAAAACAATGTTTTCTCGTTGGTCCCTTCGGAAAACAGGTTTGATGCACAGGGCCACCATTTCAAAATCTCCCACTCGATCGCGTTTTATGGACTCACTCTTAGAATTCCCAAGCTAGTCCAAAGCGCTTTCAATTGAAACCCAAAAGTCCAACAAAGCATCTTATGCGTCGACTTCTAAATCGCTCTCGGGAACACAAACGCATGGGAGTATCTCACTGGCCTGGATTTCGAACTGTGGCACTCGCGTGTATCGCACCTTTCCGCTCAACAATTTGATCGCGCAGCTGCCACAGGCACCGGTTCGGCAGCCGCTTTCCAATGCGACGCTATTTTTGCCCGCGCAAACCAACAAACTCGAATAGCTCGATTCAAATTTCGCCTCCGCCCCGGTTTGCTTGAAATGAACGCGATGGTTGGCAAAGTCATTGCGCACGGCTGGCTTTTCCGACTGTTGGAAAAGTTCGTATCGAATGCTGGCCGATGGCACGCCCGCTTCGATTAGACCCGATTTAATCTGGTCCTGCCAAAGTTCCGGGCCGCACACATAATAGTCACTGCTTGACGTAGAACCGGAGTGAAGCAACAGATCGCTCGCTTGGAACTTTCCCTCTACAAAGATTTCGTTATCCGGCCGACGCACCCCTTTTGGCCATCGACTGACCCAGACATGCAGATTCACTTTTCGGTGCTGCCTTGCAATCCCCAGTAACGAATCGGCAAAAGGCAAATGAGCAAGATCTCGGCACTGAGTGAAGAAATGGATCGAAGCACTGCCTCGCCGGATCGCTTCCATCAGCATGGGGAGCATCGGCGTAACACCGATCCCTGCGCTTACCAACACGGCATTTCGGCCAGTGACAGTCTCAAAATGAAAGGCTCCAGATGGACCTTTTGCATTGAGTGTGTCCCCCGCTACTTTCTCTTCATGCAGCCATCGACTAACGCTTGCTGGTTTCTCAGAGCTTTTTTTAACCGAAATACGCCAATGGCCAGCGGTATTATCGTCGGAAAGCGAGTAACATCGACAAACCCTATGCGAGTCCGATTGTTTCCCACTTTGCACCAAGATATGTTGGCCGGGCATTGCAGCCGGTAAAGGCTCGAGCGATTCATCGACCAGATAAAATGATTTGACATCCTCGGATTCTTGAACAACCTTTACGATCACCAATTCGCGCCAATCGGCCCTCCTTCTGCTTTGAGCAAGATCGACATAGGTTTGATTTAGCCTATCGGAAAGTTGAGCGTGACCTTGTTCGGCCGTCATACGATCGATTCGAATGGCCCGTTGATTCTGCACACAATCCGAGGCAAGACCATAGATTGCTCGGATTATAACGAGCACCAAGCATAAAACAGGAAGCGTGATGGCGATCCAAATCAAAGACATGGTGAGCATTTGAAAATTGAGTAATCGTTGCAAGCCCCGAACCGAAACTCGGAACCATTTTCCCAAGTTCGTATCGCGGACGAATTCTTTGCAATCAGAGCCTCCCTGCCATTTGCTTTGAATCGGCTACAATGTAGATGGGCGGGCATACCAAACGGACCCTTTTCTAGGATTTTATTGCCTGGGCTAGTCATTGGTCCTACAAACTGCGATAACAAAGACAACTTATTTTCCCCCAATAATTAGGACTTTATGAAAGTGCTATGAATGACCTAACTCCACCGGATGACACTCTCAGCGTGGATGAAAAGGTTGAGCGTTGCCAGGCAATTATAGGATACCGATTTCGCGACCCTACCATCCTGTTGTCCGCTTTAACGCATTCGAGCGTTGCAACAACGCGAGCAGAGTCGAACGAACGGATGGAGTTCTTGGGGGATTCAATTCTCGGGATGATCGTATGTGAGAGGCTTTTTCGTTCTTACCCTGAGTACTTGGAAGGAGAGCTTACGAAGATCAAGTCTGTTGTTGTCTCTCGCCGAGTTTGCGCCAAGATTTCGCGACACCTCGGTTTGGATAATTGTTTGATTGTTGGTAGAGGCATGCTCAGAACGGGAATGCCTCGATCGTTATTGAGCGATGTCTTTGAATCGATCGTGGCCGCGATTTTTCTGGATGGCGGGGTCGAATCGGTTGGCAGGTTTATTCTAGAACACCTGGAGCCCGAAATTCGGTTGGCTGCGGATGGCCATAGCGGGGGCAATTACAAATCGCTGTTGCAACAACTCGCTCAACGGGACCTCAAGGGGACACCCGTTTATCGATTGGTTGACGAATGCGGTCCAGACCACAGCAAACATTTTCAGATCGCTGCAGACATCAGTGGTCGCCGATATGCTCCAGCTTGGGGACGCAACAAAAAAGAAGCGGACCAACGAGCCGCCGGTAACGCACTTTCGCAACTGCGAGG
>JBBRGW010000090.1:0-11010 GCA_038223525.1 Pirellulales bacterium | reverse complement strand
ATGCGTGACCGCCGTTTTTAGTTCTGTACTTTACTCGCAGACCAGCAGCCAAGCGCGCGTCTTGCAGCGGGCAACATTCGCAACTGTGAGACACATGCCGCTGCGATGGAAATTATCCCTGAGTTGGAAGCCGAACTATCGCCGCCTGTACAGCTCGAAGGCACGCTCATCCAATCTCGCAACATGAACTTCTCGCGCAGTTCGAACCATCAACATCACAAGGCGAGTACTCATTTCGCCGGAGGCAACCAACAGTCTTCGGCCATCGTGGCTGACTGGCGATTTCCAGTTCAATACACTTAGGTGCAACTACTTGATAATGCAATCAAAGAGGCCTGACCCCTTTCCTGTCTCGCATACAGCAATCCTGTCGGGTTTTTCAATCCTTTCGGCTAATAATCGTTATCGTCCCCGCTCATTCGGAATCCAACTTGTCGTTGAACTGCTGATGGATCGCTTCGATGGCTCGTTTCAATTGATGCCATTGAACGAAAGCCATGTGCGTATCGATGACTTCGCAATCGTCCCGATCAAAGCCTTGTTCGCTCAACTCGATGGTGTCGTCTAAAGCGAACATCCCAACGTCTGCATTTTCTTCGCCGTCATAGGTTGCCTCATCACTGATCGGTGCGATCTGGTTCATAACGCGATTCACCACCCAGACAGCCGCACATTCGGAATCGTAGCAATCGACAATTCCTCGCATCGAACCACTTTGAACATAGTACTTGGCCATTTGGTTTTCCCTTGTTGATCAGCGAATTGGAAGTTCACAAATGTCCATTATCGTTTCGCAAGCCTCATATCGTATCGGCAAGCTACGTCGCTTGGACATTCGTTGTATCGCCGATGCGTTTGACACGACCGGTCACGCTGAACCTGTTTTTCGGATAGTAGGGAGATTATTTACGGGAAAAGCGGAGTTCACGGGGCTGGAAACCAGTTCGATTCTTGAGTTTACGGTCGCCTACCCTCTATACTGGTACTTGATCGGATTTCAATAGGTTCGGTCCAATCCGTGGGGGCTGCATGTGCGGGATCGCATCTTAGGCAGTTGCTTTAGGTTTGGACTTTGGATCAAGTTACCAAGGTTGCCGCTAGGAATCGCCCTCTGCTATGAGCATATCCCAAACCAAGAACCGTATCGCTATCCCCGCGTCGCTCGTTGCCCAGTTGTCCGAATTCAGGAAACGGGTTTGGACGACCAAGATGCTCGAGGCGACCGGCATCGCACTGTTCTCCGTTTTCTTGGGAGTCCTTTGCGTTTTCGCTTTAGATCGCGCTTTTGATTCTCCCGCTTGGATGCGTGCAAGCGTATTGCTGCTGGCGACTATCGGCGTGGCTTCGATCCCATTTTGGTTTCAGAAGTGGGTCATGCGAGTCCGCACGGCAGAATCGGTAGCAAAGCTTTTGAGCAAACGATTGCCTGCGGTCGGCGACTCCTTGCTCGGTGCGATCGAGCTCTCGCATAGCGATTCAGAGCAACAACGATCCCCAGCACTTTGCAAAGCAGCTTTGAATCAAGTGGCAGAGGATTCCGCCAAAAGGAATCTGCTAACTGCCATCCCGTCATCGAGACACAGGGCCTGGGGTTCATTAGCTGCCACTGGGCTAGCATTGCTATCGGGGCTATGGATTCTTTTTCCATCCGCCATCTCAAATGCTTGGGCACGTTTTGCTGCTCCACTTGCCAACATCCAGCGTTATACCTTCGCAGCAATCGAGCCTCTCCCCAATAAAGTGGTTGTGCCACATGGAGAGTCTTTCCCAATTTCCATTAAGTTGTCGGAGGGTTCTGAATGGAGCCCGAGCAAAGCTACCGCCAACATCGGTGACCAAGTCGGCTTGGAATCGAAGCTTACAGATCGATCGTACGCATTTGAATTTCCCCCTCAAATCGAAGCGGGAACTTTGTCATTGTCGATTGGAGACGCCAGTCCGAACATCCAGATCGAACCGAAACTGCGCCCTGAACTGGAACGCATTCAAGCGAACATCGAGCTACCAAAGTATCTTCAGCGCGAGCAATTGCTAACCAAGGATGTTCGCGGTGGCGGTCTCTCGGTTGTGCGAGGCGCGTCTGTCGGATTTGATGCTACCGCCACGCGCAGTTTGGTTTCGGCGAAAGTCAATGGAAACGAAATCGCGGTGCGCGATCAATCGTTCGCTCCCGCAAACGAAGTGATGGACGAGTCCCGCAAAGTCGAATTCGATTGGAAGGATTCTTTCGGTCTATCGGCAAAGACCCCGTTTTCGGTCAATATCACCGTCCGTAATGATGAAGCCCCAGCCGTGTTCTCCGACGGGCTGCCTCGATCGAAGGTGGTCCTCGAAACAGAACAGCTTCAATTTACCGTCCGCTCGGTCGATGATTTTGGCGTCAAACATATCGGTATGGAATGGCGAACTGCCGAAGGCTTCGTCGGCGCTGCACCGATCCAAGGTGAACTCATGCTGTCCGCTGGCAGCCCTACTTCTGAAACACTCGACGCGATGGCGACCTTCCAAGCGACCGCGCTCAAGATACCAGCCCAGCCTCTAGAACTGCGAATGTTCGTCGAAGACTACTTGCCGGATAGAGGGCGCACTTATTCGTCTGCCCATTTGCTCTACGTTCTGACCCCAAGCGATCATGCTCTATGGGTGCTTGATCAATTGACCAAATGGCAACGCGAATCTCTCGAAGTACGAGACCGCGAATTACAACTGCTCGATACGAACCGAAAGATCCGCGACCTTTCCGAGGACGCTCTTAACCAAGAAGATACTCGCCGAAAAATCGAACAACAAGCGTCCGCAGAACAAGCCAACGGTCGCAAACTAAAGAACCTAACCAATCGCGGCGAAGAACTGTTGCGACAAGCGGCTCGCAACTCCGAGATCGGTGTAGGGCATTTGGAGAAATGGGCTGAGATGCACCAAATTCTCAAAGACATCGCTGCCAATCGCATGCCATCCGTTGCGGATCTGTTGAAACAGGCAAAGGACGAGAAGAAAATCGTAAAAGGAAGCCCTGGCCAAGCGAAATCAGGACCGATGGTTGGGCAAAGCAAAGACTCCGGAGCCAATCCTGCTGCACCTCAAAAACCGGACACCTCCAACAAACCGCAAAACCCAATGATCGCCGATCGCGAATCGAGCCAACAGCCTCCGATTCCCGCAGAGGTAGATCCGAACCAAGCACCCAAGAAAGCCGGACCACCAGCCCCATTGCGATTGCCAACAACAACCGTCATGGGTAAACCTCAGCCAAAGAAACCCGGCGAGGAGGAGGACGCGCCACCCCCGGAAGAAAACAAGGTTGACGAAGCAGTTCGCAAACAAGAAGAGCTATTGGCCGAGTTTGATAAAGTAGCCGAGGAACTGAACAACCTAATGGCAAACCTCGAGGGGAGTACACTGGTCAAGAGACTCAAGGCAGCATCGCGCGAGCAAATGCAGATCGCTGACGCAACCTCCGGTGAAATCAACGATGCTTTTGGATCTAGCTTGAACAGACTCAAAAACGACCAGCAAGTGCGAATCAAAACGCTCAAGACGCGGGAAGAGAATGCATTGAATTCCGTCGGGTTAATCATCGACGATCTCGAAGCATTTAATGAGCGAAGGCCTTTGGTCAAATTCCAAAGCGTGCTCGATGATATGAAGAAAGAGGACGTGCTTGGCGGCATTCGAATCTTGTCGAACCGAATCCTGCAATCGCAGGGGATCGCTATCGCGGAAGCCGAGTACTGGTCCGATACGATGGATCGATGGGCCGAAGACCTCGTTGACCCCGCTTGCAAAGGGGAATGCAAAGGGGGCAAGTCCAAGAGCTCGCTTCCTCCTTCGATCATCCTGGAAGTAATGAAGATCCTAGAGGAAGAAATCAATTTGAGAGAACGCACTCGCGTTGCCGAACAAGCAAAACCGATCTCAGAAAAAGACAAATATCTCGACTTGGTCGATGAACTAGCAACAACGCAGATCAGTTTGCAGGAACGCATTTGCGCGGTTCGGATCCGAATCGAGGAGCTCCCTGATTCCGAAAGTGAATTCGGTAAAGAGATCGCCTTGATGAACGAAGTCGATAGAGCCATGATCGATGCCGCAGAGATTCTCGACCGGCCTGATACTTCCAAGATCGCGATCGCTGTGGAAACCGAGGTGATAGAGTTGTTGCTCAAGAGCAAGCGCATCAACCCGAAAAGCGGTGGCGGTGGCGGTGCTGATCCTGGCGGAGGGGGCGGCGGCGATACTCAGGATGCTGCTATCGCATTGCTCGGCGTGGGCATCAACGAGAAAGAAGCACGTGAAGACCACGGAGTACAGCAATCGACTGGAACCTCCGGTTCGTCGTTCCCCGAGGAGTATCGCCAAGGGTTAGACGAGTACTTCCAACGGCTCGAGCGCAAGGCATTGCCGTGATTTCCAATTGCACAGAGCTCATTCGGAGCAATGCGATTTCTATCCCGGTTTCCCTTGTGCCTTTGCGGAGGATTGCTGCCGGCCTGCTCGTGCTTATTGCTTTGCCATTGCCATCGTTTGCGCAACGCATTGAAATTAGGAATATAGTTCCGGACGCTTTGATTCAGGACGTTCTGATCCAGGACGGCTTGCAGCTTGACGGCCAGCTGAACCCTGCAAACACAAAGCCTCTGCTGGTCAAGCAAATGCGAGGTCTCATTCAAAACGAGCTCTCCATAATTGGTGACCTTTGTGAGCTTACTTCTGCGCAGCAGCAGGCACTCGCCGACTTAGCCGAGTCCGAGTGGAAGGCAAAAACCAATGCATCGATCATCAAGCGTACCCAAGAGAACGTATATGGGATGGTTGATCTGGATGGGCTCGCCGAACGACTTGTTAGGAATTGGTTGGAGTCGGTTGCGAACCCCGATCAAATTGCTAAGTACGACGAAGAGCTTGCAGATCGAATGAGATGGAGACAAAAAGCCGTAGTTAGCAAATTGCTCGACACCCTTGAATCCAAATTGAATTTGAGCGGTGTCCAAATGGAGCAAATCGAAGCGGTGCTCAACGAAAAATGGAAGGATCGTTTCTACCGTTCATTGGAAGCAACGTTTGACAATGCGTCCCTGCTACCTGAGATACGTCCGACGTGGATTTCAGGGCTCTTGTCCGAAGCGCAGCGCGCGGCCCTCGTTACTCGCGAGGGGCAGCAACAGAGATTTGGGGTGCAACAAGGCTGGCAGGACTCACCGTCACTTGCCGTTACCGAGCGATTCAAAGTCGGTAGTGCCATTAGCATGGAGCCCAATGAAGGGGAGCCCAATGACAAGAAGCCTTCTCCAGTCGACGCAGTCCTAGAAAAAGCAAAGGCCGAAGACGAGAGGACCAACGATGTCAAGAAACCGTGATATGACGCGTCGTGCGTCTGGCAATTGGACATTGCTTAGGTGTTTTTTCGCACAGTTGATTGCACTTACCTGCGTGTATTCGCTCAACACCGTTGCATTCGCACAAGAAGATATAGATGCATTGGGTGGAGAAGCAGAGGTTCAAATTGCATTTCCGGGCGCATTGCCGCGCATGAATCGGGCACAGTTAGAGGAGTATATGTACGGTTCGCTCGGAGGCTCCAAGGTGGCCTTTCAGAAGACCAAACGGGAAAGCATTCGCCGAGAAATAGACCGCGTCAATAGTATCTGTTCACTTACCGACAAGCAGACCAGCAAACTCAATGAAGCTATCGAAGTGGACATACAGCACATAGAGACTCGAATCAATTCCTTGCTGAGCGCTTATGATTCCAAGATGACGCAGCAGACTTTACAAGATATGCAAACGAAGGTTTGGCAATTTGTGGAAACTCTCAAATCTGAAAAAGTAGATAGGAAAGCGGTCTGGCATAAAGTTCTCGTATCCCAGTTGACCAAGGAACAAAGAGAAAAGATCGCATTAGACGAAGAACGTAAAGTGGCCAATCAAGCCCGGACCGAAAAGATGCGAGTCTTGTTGAGCCTACAGCGAAAACTGGGACTGAACGCCCGTCAACGAGCCAAAATCGATGAATGGTTAGACAAAAACGAACATCGCGAGGTAAACTTTCAGAGTATCTGCAAATCGCTTGTTAAATCAACGATTGCCGCCGAGGTTCTGCGCCCAGATCAAATTCAATCCCTCGAATCAACACCTCCCAAAGCAAACTTGCTGCGCATGAACCCCATCCAAATTTTACCCGCCCTAGATGATCTATTCCGATGAGCATTGATCCATTGTGCAAGCTTATGTTCCGATCCCTGATTTTAGGTTACATCGTACTTCTTGGTGATGCTTATATGTTGCCAGGCGCGTACGCACAACCGCCACGTCGAGATGGTAATGCGGTGCAGGGGCAGGCGGTTTCTCGCGATGTTCGCGAGCTCTATGATCGCGGGCTGGGCTGGCTCACCAACAACCAAGACGAAAATGGAACTTGGAAAGCAACGGGTGGCGAAGGTGGCGGAGCGGGCGGAACAGGCTTGGCCTTGATGGCGTTTTTGGCTTCCGGCGAAGACCCCAATTTCGGACAACATGCGATCCCCGTTAAAAAAGCAATCCAAGCCCTCATCCGTGAGCAAAGCCCCACGACAGGATACTTCGGCGGCAGCATGTACCATCACGGCTTTGCAACTCTTTCGTTGGCCGAGGCTTACGGGGCTGTCGACGAACGCAATTTTTGGCCAGAAGGCGTGGACCAAAAGCGAACGCGGTCTATTGGCCAGTCGTTAGAACTGGCTGTGCGAACTTCGATCACCAGCCAAAACAAGAACAGGGATGGAGCTTGGCGATATACTCCAGACGGCTCCGATTCCGACACCTCGGTTGCAGGCGCTGTGCTCATGTCGCTGCTCGCTGCCCGAAACGCAGGGATCGAGGTCCCCGACAAAAACATCGATCTTGCAATCAAGTACTTTACGTCGATGACTTCTGACAACGGACAAGTTGCTTATGCAGGCGGCATGGGGGGCATGGGAGACTCACCCGCAAGAACTTCCATCGCTTGCTTGGTGTATTC
This sequence comes from Pirellulales bacterium, assembly GCA_038223525.1. GTDB lineage: Bacteria > Planctomycetota > Planctomycetia > Pirellulales > Pirellulaceae > JBKCUI01. Next base: position 4,013 of record JBBRGW010000090.1, on the reverse strand, counting down.
GATCGCTGGTCGAAAAGATCTGAAGCAATTCAAGGCGACTTCTACATTGCTCAAGGCTAGCGACGTGAATCTAGTCGGAGATCATTACGGTGAGTACACATCGTACTACAAGGCTCAAGCGCTCTTCCAAGCGGACATCAATGCATGGGAAAAGTGGAACAAAAACCTCATTGTTGAACTCAAGCAAAAGCAAAAGTCGGATGGCCACTTTGAAGGCAATTTCGGACCCGCCGTGGCAACTTCGATGTCGTTGTTGGCCCTCGCTTTGAATTTCCGTTTCTTACCTATCTATGAACGATAGATCACCGAATTCGTTTTGACATGCGACCACGAAAACAAGTATTAGTACTCATTGCAACCTTGCTCGCTATGCACTTCAGCCTCGCTGTGCACTTCAGCCTCGCAGCGCACTTCTGCCTCGCCGCGGACTTCAGCATGGCCGGTGAGACGCTGAGTATGCACAAGCCTATCGATAACACGGCAGATGCAAAAACAACGAATAGGAACGAGCCAGACGCGACTCCTGCATTTGGCAAGCTTCAACTGATCGGTGGTGATGTCTACCGCGGTGAGTTTAGTAAAAACGAGAACCCAAATGGCGAGTTGACATGGCGAAGCCCCGCATTTGTTTCGGATTTGATCGTCCCATGGAACGCCGTGGACAACATCCTTCAAGCACCACCCAAGCAACTGCGACCAGGATCCGCATCCGGAGACAATTTCATCATCGAATTGCAGAATGGAGAAGCGCTCACAGGTAAGGTTTCCAATATCAGTGAACAGTCCGTAGACGTAGACAGTGAATTGGCTGGCAAAAAGCAGATACCGCTCAACTCGGTGCGAAGCATCCTTCGGGCTTTTCCAAAGACCGAATCTGATGCGGGCGAACTCAAAATGGCCGATTGGAAACAACTGGCACCACCGATGAAGAAAGGGGGCCGCGGGAATTGGTTCGATTCGGCGGGATCGTATGATACGGAAACGGCAGGGACCGTCATTTCTCAGTCGATTAATTTCCCGGATCTGGCGAACATTGACATCAACGTCGCTTGGCAGTCCAACACCCCGAATTGGATCCTTCAGATCGGTGAACCGCGAAAGCTGGAGATTCATGCGCGCAAACTCGAGAATCGAAATACGCTTTCCGTGACCATGTTGGTGGAGGATGATACCACAGCGGATATCGCAACTGCTCAACTCCCTATGGATAGCTCGAACGCATTGACACTGCAAGTCCTGTGCGACTCGGTCCGCGGGCGACTGGTAGTGATGCACAATGGTAACGCGATCGCACAATTGCGACTGAACAAGAGCCTACGATTGACCGGTAGGCAATCAATACTCTTCACTAACAACGTATCTGGGCGATTATCTCTGCGATCGCTCAAAATCTATCGCTCCGTTTTTTCATCCCCCGTGGTACCGAATCAAGGGAAGGACGTTTCTGAAACGGGAAACATTAACTCGCCTGAGACGCTGTTGCAGAATGGACAGACTTACTTAGGCAAGCCGATCGGATTCGATACGTCCGATAGTACTTTTGGTTTTGAATCGACCGTCGAAACCTTGGGACGGGTGACGCTTTCGCAAGTCGATAGGATCGAGTTCCCTCCTACGGCAATTCCGGCGACGCAAGCAGCAACAAAAAAACTTTATTCCGTCCAACTGTGGTCCGGCGAACGCTTCGTCGGCCAAACTATTTCGATCCAATCGAATCAACTTTTGATTTCCTTGGATGAACTCAAGGCGAGCGTCCGACTCCCGCTCGGCGAGGTGATGACCATTGGCCAAAATGGCGCCAACAAAACAGAGCCTGCCGCAAACGAAGACAGCGAAGAACTTCAGCTTCGTTTTGTATCTCCGTGGGGCGTTTCCTTTGGCCGAATTATTGCAATGGATGCATCCAATGCAGAGCAGTCCGGCAAGCCTCCTTTTCACACATTGAACTGGAAGCCCTCCAAAGCATTGCTTCCGGTTGCACTTGCCGCAGGCGTCACGGGGACGATCGAACCGATTGCGACCAAAGGGAAAATAGAAAAGCCCAAACCCAAAACGAACAGCGAATTTGGTCGAACTCTGGAAAAGGACGAGCCATCCCTTTTTCTGAAAAGTGGTGACTGCTTTGCGGCAGAGATCCAGGGGCTCCAAGACGGCGAATTGTTTTTCAAATCCTCGCTGTTCAGCGCCATCAAAATTGAGGCGGCTTTGGTTCGTGGCGTTCGCAAACTTGCTTATAGCGGAACGGAAACGATGGAAAAAGTGAGTCGCAAACGACTGCTGACTTTACCCCGTTCGCAACGCAACAATCCGCCGACGCATTTGGTCGTCTCTCGCGACGGGGACGCTATCCGCGGTCAATTGCAAAGTATGGATGTCGATGATATTACCTTGCAAGTGCGAGGCGAAGACCGCAAAATCCAAATGAAGAACGTTGCAGAGATCATTTGGCTACTCGACGCACCCGAGATCGTCCCGCCAGGAAAGACTGCGTCAACGGACGCAGGCGCGGGCGCTAATGACAAAAATGGAGTCGAACAGCCTGCACTACACGGCGATTTAAACTGCCAAGCTTTAGACACATCAGGCACGCGCATCAGCATTATCCCTGACCAAGTCGCTGGTTCTATTTTGCATGGCCAGCATCCTCAATTGGGACCATGCCAAGTGGACCTGAGCAAGATATCGAAGCTCGTTCTTGGTGACGCTATCGTAGCGGACACTAAACAGAACCGATTCGAGAAGTGGAGATTGGAGAATGCGTTGGACCCCAAGTTCGTAAACGATTTGGATTCGCCAGAGGCAGAAGGGGATGCCCCTAATAGCGCAGCTCGGTCCAATCTGATTGATAACGCGGCCCCAGATTTTGAACTGAACAAATTGGATGGTGCGCCGTTGAAGCTTTCGAGCCTCAAGGGGCGAATCGTCGTTCTCGACTTTTGGGCAACGTGGTGCGGGCCGTGCGTCGCTTCTCTCCCAAAGATCACCGAACTAGGACAAGAGTACAAAGGGGCCAACGTAGACGTTATCGCAGTCAACATCGAAGAAAACGCCGCTGTCGTAAAATCGTTTTTGGAAAAGATGAAAATCAATCCCGTCGTGGTACTCGATGCTGACGGAACGGTAGCAAAATCGTATCAAGCGACCGCAATCCCACAAACGGTCATTATCGATCGCGAAGGTAAAGTCAAGCATGTTTTCGTCGGCGGCGGTGGAGCCACAGAGGCCAAGATACGCGAATCCCTCGACGAGATGATAAACATCAAACTCTAATCCAGGGGATTGCTATCCGGCGCAAGTTGAATGCCAACTTCCTGTCAGTGGGCGCTTTGGAAAATCAAAGAGGACTCGGTTCGCGACGTGCATTCGCGGTTCGTCGACGAGTCGGGATTGACACGCGGAAACGAGGTAACACTTTTGTTCCATAAGGCGAGCGGCAGAATGGTTTGTACCGGGAGGGAGAGGCTCCTGCCGATCCAAAGCCAAGCTCGGCAGGAGCCTCGCCCTCCCTTCCGAATCGCAGGTAGGTAGATTTCAGCCTGCCGCTCGCCTAAGTGGCTCGCTCTCCATCCGGCCCCGTGCCGGTGGAAGCAGAACTGCTAAGCTACATGCCTACACAAGACTAGCCTCTCCATGCAGTAGCCGTCCAGTCTTCGGTCCACCGGCACGGGGCCGGATGGACCCTTTAGGTAATCTCCATGCAAACGTTGGCTTATAATAGCATGTGATAGGCACAAAACCTGCGTAAACCAAAATCGCCACAATACCAGTTTCTTAACAGCCCAGCGTCAGCCCCCGGTTTGCGAACAGCCAACCGCCTCTAAGGTCGTTCGCAGAAATACGGCAATCATGAAAACCCGAAGCGAAAGCGAGTGCGTGTATCACGTCCTGGTTCTGTTACAATGGAGTAAGCGTACGGAGGGCGGTTGGGTTTTGATCCGGCGCGGCTTAGGATCGTGGGGTAGATTTTTGCGTTCGACTAACAATTCTCATGCCGCGCAAGGATTACAAACCTA
>JBBRGW010000089.1:0-11023 GCA_038223525.1 Pirellulales bacterium | reverse complement strand
GTAAAAGAACGCTGCTTGCCAGCGACGATGGAGTCCAGGTTGTTGAGGACGGTAAGCAATCATCGCTTGGGCTAGTCGGCAAAAAGCTCGCTGGATTAAGTGTGGCAAAAGATGGCCGTATCGCCGCCGCCGCTAGCGACGGTGTGTATGAATATGTCGATTTCAAATGGAGCCAACTCGTTATCGATGATAGTCTTGGTCGGCAGTGGGCAGCCAAAGACGTTCGAGCAGTTGTTTACGATGCCACTTCGCAGTTGTGGGTCGGGCAGCTTGCAGGACTAGCATGCCGCACCCATCAGGGTTGGAAGTTTTACGAGGGGCGCGACGGCTTGCCCTACTCTGACTTTACCTGTGCAGCGGCAGGTGAGGATGGTCGAGTCTGGTTTGGAACGCGCATCGGACTTGTCGGCTTCAGCAATGGCAAGTTCTTTTATCGTGAAGGGCCTCGCTTTATGCCAGGCAACGAGGTTCGCAGCCTTGCGGTAGGTAGTGATGGAACGCCATGGTTAGCAACCGATGGTGGTGTTGCCGCATTGAGGAGTCGCAGCATGACTCTTGCGGAGAAGGCCGAACACTACGAACAGCAGATTGAACGCTACATCAAACGCACACCGTACGGTTACACGAGTGAAGTCAGTCTCAAGGCGCCCGGCGATTATTCTGAGATCCTTTATCACGATAGCGACAATGACGGTCTATGGACGGCAATGTATGGGGCGTCTCAGTGTTACGCTGTCGCGGTCACCGGATCGGAAAAGCATCGAGCTGCAGCGAAGCAGGCCTTCGAAGCGATCCGCTTTCTGCAAACTGTCACGCAAGGGGGCAGTCATGCGCCACCGCTTGGCTTTATCGCTCGCTCGATTCTTCCTACCGATGGCCGCAATCCAAACGAGGGTGGTCTAGAGAGTGACGCAGCAATGAAATTGCGAGACCGCGGCTGGAAAATCTATCAGCCTAGATGGCCAACCAGCGCGGATGGCAAGTGGTACTGGAAGACCGATACGAGCTCTGACGAACTGGACGGACATTATTTCTTTTTGCCGCTTTACTACGATCTGGTGGCCAACACAGAGAGCGAAAAAGAACGTGTTAAAGAGGTTGTGCGACATCTGACCGATCATTTGATCGATCATAACTATCAATTGGTTGACATCGATGGCCAGCCGACGCGATGGGGCGTTTTCAACCCAGAGAATTTGAACCAAAAACCTCAATGGTGGGAAGGTCGAGGGCTGAACAGCTTGAGCATCCTCTCCTATCTCGTAGTTGCCGAACATGTGACTGGCGATAAGAAGTATACCGAAGCAATCGAGTACCTTCGAAAGCAGCATAGTTATGAAGCCAACGCCATGGTCGCCAAAATTCAATTCGGAGCAGGTAGTGGAAACCAGTCGGATGACGAGATGGCCATCATGAACTTCTACTCTCTGCTGAAATACACGAAGGATGAACAACTTCGCACCACGATGCGCTTTTCGATGTTTGCCAATTGGAGCTTGTTAAGCTCGGCGAGAAACCCCTTTTTCCATTTTGCATACGCATTCCATGGCTTGGACAATGAGCATCGAACCATGCACGCGAAACTCCCACTGGATCCATGGGACGGATGGTTGGAAGATTCGATGGGAACGTTGACAGGATTTCCGCTAGATCGACTGAACTGGCCTCAAAAGAACAGTCATCGATTGGATTTGGTCCCGCTCGCCCGCGTTCGCGGCAATCCTCCCAAAACGAGAGGTGCAGTGGTTCGCGGTCACTGTGTGGATGGGAAAGTCTTACCGATCGAGAATCGGCACTTCAACCATTGGAACTCGGACGCATGGCGCATCGACTATTCCGGCAACGGCAAAGAATTGGCGAGCGGAGCAGTCTATCTGCTTCCCTATTATATGGGGCGTTATCATGGCTATATTCTGGAACAATAGCTAGCGAGTTCGGCATGGCATTCCGCATTGAATCTCTTTGCGAAAAATGATAGAAGCAAAGAGTGCGCAGTAGCCCATCAGTCAAGCGAGTTGATTTTGAAACGAACATCACTATTTGTCAGCGTTTGTGTTTTGACCGGATCTGGTTTGATCGTCTCTGGTTTGATTGGATGCAAATCGTATTGGCCAAAGCAAGGCGTTGCGCTTGCCAAGCAAAACGATATTGGCACGAGTCAATCAGCATCCAACTCCGAGCCGGATTACATAACTGTCCAGCATTGCTTGATCGGTTTTAGTGGCTCTGTGCCAGGCAAGCCAATCACCCGGTCGAAGGAGGAAGCTCGAGCGCTGGCGACGCAGTTGCTAGCAGATGCGAGAGCGGGAGCGAATTTCGAAGAGGTCATCCGCAAGAACACAAATGACTCCCCACCGGGCATCTACAAAATGGCCAACTATGGCAAGATGACGACGGGAAAAGGTATGTTCGAACGAGACGGGATGGTACCTGCATTTGGCAAGACAGGTTTTCCTTTGCAAGTCGGCGAATTCGGCTTAGCGGAATACGATGCCAGAGAAAGTCTATTCGGATGGCACATCATCAAGAGAATAGAGTGAGAAACAATGGATCAGATGGACCTGACTGCCCTGCCCTCTTTTCTCACTCACTTGTGTTTCGGGTCCTGATGGTCATCCACGCCCTGGATGGTCGGGACGATAAAGAGGACGTTCGTATCACCAGTACTCGTTGAAACTTCATTACTCGAAGCGCTCTTTTGCGGTCCTTCGATCCACGTCGCGCTCAACCGCCAAGGGCCACTTGGCAAATTCGCCATCAAGAATCGCCCGGATGGATCGGTCCGCACAGTACTAGATCTTGACTGGCCAATCCATAGCCGATCGTATGGTCCTCTAAGGGAAACCATGGCTCCAGCGACCGGCTTGCCCTTCAAATCGGCTACTGAACCCTGGATGGACTCTGTTCCTCGTTCGTATCGAAACTCAGGTACATCCATTTCGTTTGCACTTCGACGTATTAGTTTATGAGTGGAGCCGTAACAAGAATTGTCCTGCGGTAGACTGCTTACCTGAATCTCGTAGTCTCGGTCTCGCGGCATGATGAACTCGTACTCGCCCAAGTGATTCGTTTCCATGGTACAGTGCATCACGCTGTCTGGCCGGAGTGTTTCACCATTGGGAGAAACGTGACGAATGGCATGCATCCAAGCACCTTGGACCGGTTTTCCGTCTAGCGAAATGCGACCGCGAATAATCCATTCCGGAATGAGTTGTACCAACAATTTGCCGTGAGAGACTTGATCGAGACTTGCAATTCCCAGGTAGGGGGCATTCTCCTGAAGAAGTCTGACTTCGACGGATGCTAGCTTGCTTGGCAACCCATCCGCGAGAATTGTAGCGAGTCCATCGGCGTCAGTGGAAGTGTTCATCGACAGGAACTGTTTCCTGATGTTCGTATTGCGTTGCTCACGCACAATGTTGATGTCGGTGAGAATGACCGTTGCGTTCCTCGCAGGTAAACCATTCGGTAGGCGAGCAATCACATTGATAGGCTCTGACTTTTGAATCGTGATTGTTGGAAGTTCGATGTCTTCGACTTTGGTTGCGTCGACTTCAATGATCTTCCAATCGGTTGGGTATTCGAGTGTTGAACCACGAAGAGAAAGAACCTGTTCGGTACTCGGGATTCTATAACCACCTGCCGACCGACAGACAATCAAGCGACATTTCTTCTTTGCCAGTGTGATCGTGAAATTCCCGTCTTCCTTTACCGTTGCCGATTGCCCTAAATTCGATAGGTCGCAGATCAAGACACCGGTTGCATTGGTTCCTTCTTTCGTAACAACCTTACCGCGAACACGCGTCCCTTTCTCTACAATGATTTCGAAAGGCTTGGATACCGTGCTTGAATCCCATTGCACCTTGGTAGTTGTTCTTAAGTAAGGCGAGTCTTCCGCAAAAGTTGCATTTAGTTCGAAGCCTTGTGCCCCGGACAGGCGAGTTTCGATTTGGGCATTTATAGTCCATGATGTCATTCCTTGGTGATCCGTTTCCTGATTCAGTCCAGGCCCTCGAAGTCTGGCACCAGAGATAGGCTCCCCTTTTGCATTGACGACTCGCACGGGAATCTGCAATGGCTTTCGAAGGTTCAACTGGACGGGACTCGTTTGGACTTGTGTTCCTAGTAAAGAAGCAGTCGTTTCCAAATCGGACTTATTCTCGCCCTGTTTTGTTGTGAGACGGAGTAAAGTGTTGCTAAGTCCGTTGCTGCCTGAGGCCGAAATACTTGCGAAGATGTTTTCAGGCAAATGTAGGAATTGGAATCGGCCATCTGAATCTGTCCGTGTATTTAGTTGGAGCGCACCGAACATAAACAACCCAGCTCTTCTAGGCTCAGCGATCTTAATCAATGAGGAAATCGCCACGTTTGTCTCACTCGCTGGAGAACCATCGGAATTGAGACACTGCCCTTGTGCCGAATTCATCGCATTCAGATGAATATTGAGCTCTCGGTCAATTCGTCGTTCACGTGCGGAAATAAATTCTGTCCACCCAATTCCTAGCTTGCTCTCAGCTGCAATCAGGTGCCCAGTCCATTCCCTTGGACCGATATCAAGTTTCAGATCGCTGGCAGCAAAGACGTTTTTAAGTGTATATCTTCCTTCCTCGTCTGTTATTGTTCGCGCCAGCAAGTTCTGAATTCGAATGTCGTCCAAGTTCTTTTCAGTTCCGTCGAAACTGCTGCCTGCCATTTTCGCTAGTTGCCCCTGGTCCATGTGAGTCAACACCACTGTGCATCCCTGGGCTGGCTCTCCGTTAGGAGCAAGGACCCTGCCGGCAAGGTGGAGTTCCAAGCCATCCGGGGTTCGGATGTTGTTGGCAACAGGCGTGTTCATGATCAAATCGAGAAAATCGTTTCGCTGCATTCCCGTCGAACGATCTGTCAGGACCGCTGACGATTGGTCCTGGTTTGAAGCCAATTCGGATTGGGAGCTATCGGTGCTGTTCGTTTCCACAGTCGACACTTGATCAGATTCAGATAGTGAAAGTAAAGGAGCCTGACACGGAACCGCTTCTAACCGGACCATGGTAAAAGCCATAAAGAGAACCAAACAAACGATGCAAATCGATTTGCGAACGAAATCCATTTTTTCTTCTCCACTAAGGATTGAGTTGATGCGAACTTCCATATCTCCATAAGCCGACATTGCAATCGAAGGAACGCAAGTACGGCCTTTTGTATTCCGAGAGCGCTCGCGTTCCAGAATCTGAACCAGACACCTTGCGTATTCTTGCGGCGAAAAACCCGCCGCAATCACACGTTGATCGGTTGCTCCCTCACGAGCAACTCGAACTTGCTTGGCAATCCAATGGCTGGCGGGATGAAGCCAATACAACGCTTGCATCACTCGCACCAAAAGTTCGCCAATCATGTCGCGACGCGCGATGTGCAAAAACTCATGCATGGCTACTGCTCGTTTTTCGAGGATCGACCATTCTTCGAAGTCCACGGGCAAAAGGACAACTGAACGTTTGAGACCAAAGGTGAGCGGCGTCGATACCTCGCTCGATCGCAGGACTAGGACTCGTGACGATATCATCAGTTTCTGCCGACACTCTTCGACCAAGCGACTCGATGCTTCGTCGAGCTGACAGCCTCTTTTCGCCGCTCGTCTCAATAGTTGCCATCCTCGGGCAATTGCAAGCAACTTAAGCAAAACAACTATGGCATATATCGTAATCGCTACTTGCAGCACCGACCTAGAAAAATCTGCATGAGTTGCAGTAGAAGGTGCCGCTGTGTCAGATGACGCCACTGTGCTGTCTGCTTCCAGGGAGTTTGCCGGCGATGAATCCAGTAGCTTTTTCGGAATGGTGAAATCTAGGCGGATTTGATTTGAAGCGGACTGGGTGACGGAATCCAACGAAGCAACTATGGGTTTAGCGACTGCGATCGCCGGCTTTTGCTCGATGAACGAAACGGGACAGGACCACTCCCAGCGAGCAAGACGCAATGGCAATACCATGATTGCGGCAACGACTCCTCCTAAGCAAAAAAGATATACCCAGCTCTTGTCGTAACGGTGAAACCGTCTCAACGCCAATATCCCTCCTGCAATACCGATGATCTGTAGAGCCGCTACAAAAATCACACTCCATACAGGACTTGTGGTTAGCAATCGAGAAACCGTATCGATCCAACTTTGGCCAATCATCCTAGCGTTCCTTTTTTGATTTTGAATGCTGATCGATCAGTTCCTTGAGACGATTAATCTGCTCGGCACTGAGTTTCGATTTGGGATCGGATAGATGAGTCGCAACGGCATCTTCGATGGATCCTCCAAAGAAAACGTCGAGCACCGAGCGAAGGGCTGACTTGGCTGCGACTTTTCTCGACTTTACGGCGCGGTAGAGAAATTTTTTGCCATCGCGCCGATGGGCGACCGCCCCTTTCTCCTCAAGGATTCGGAGTTGGGTACGAACCGTTGCGTTGGCTAGTTCGTCAGGCATTGCCTCGACAATTTCACGAGCGCTCGCTTCTCCAAGCTTGTAAATAACATCGATAATCTGCCGCTCGCGTCGGCTCAATTCATCACTCATTCTTCGGTCTCCATACTGTTATTAAATTAACACTATCGCAAGCCTGCGTCAACTCAATTTGTTATTTTATTAACAGTTTGTTCACGGATTGCGAATCCAGGCAGTTCGACGAATAGGAGGCTAATAGACTTTTTGTAGGATGAAAGTAACGATCAGCCGAAGTCAATTCGGCGGCATTCGTATTTCGGCATCAATCTTCAAAATAATCGAAACCAAGCCACCGGCAGAGTTCTTTACATTGCAGGCTGGTTGCTGAAAAGTTTGTGGATCCTTTGGAGACGATCCATTGCCGATTGTCGGCTTGACTTGTTTTTGGATTGAACGATTCCACCGGGGTTGAGAACAAACGGATCCCGATCCGGTGTTTGGACGGCACAATGGTCCCATCCTACTGGTATCTTTCAACGTGCCGTCACTGCCGGGATCGATCATTCCTCACAAAGGGAAAGAGCGATTGGTTGCGGAAATACAAAAACAACAAATCGGAAGCAACGGATTAGGAAACAAGGGATTAGGAATCGTGCGAGCATTGCGTGCCGAGGTTAAAGAATTGGTAACCGTTCACGGTTTTTCGCTCTATGCTGTCGAAACCAAGGAATTCGAACGTAGTGGACGAGGCCACGAGTCCTGAAGCGCCTGGCCTCGTAGCCTCGTCCACTACGCTTCAGAACATCAATGCTACAAATGCGTGAACGGTTAAAGAAATGAGACATGTTTTTGAGAAACGCTGAGGCTCCAGCTATTCCAAATCCGGTGGCGCCGATTCTGGTTCTAATGTCGTTTCGTGAGTTGTCATTTCTGCGTTTGGCGAGGACTTCTCTCTCCAAGTTGGCTTGCGTTGACGGGCGCGAGGATGATGCGTCGCTTGCATCTGCTTGATGGATTTTTCGTCGAGCGTTTTCGAGAGCGGACGTGCCGGGGTTTGAACGATGATCGCTTCCAGTTTTTGTTCGTCTAACCTCAAGATCTCGTTGATTTCAAACTCAACCTCTTGATTCTCCTCAAGGAAACGACCTTGCAAACCACCTCTCAACGCGGAGTAGTGAAAGAATACATCGTCCCGAAAGTGATCTGTCTTGATGAAGCCGAACTTGCGGTCCGGAAATATCTTGATGATGTGCCCGACACGCATCGCCTAACCTCGCCCCTCAGGACGCAAACGCCCCACACTGCTTTGAAAATACTTCTTACGCCTCGCGGTCACCGCATCTCGATGCTGGCTCTCCGCTAAGTCGTCCAAGTTTGACTGGCAAAAACGACATCCTATTTTATCCAAATGAAATTGGATGTAGTCCGCTTGGTCGTCCATCATCGCGCCAAGCAGAAAGCTACCGAGATCTTCGCGACTCGGACAGCTCAATCGATGGCGTCTCCAAATGTCGCCAACAGTGTGCACGCCGCTATCGCGTCGGCCAATCACTTGTGCAAGCTGCTGGCGCAATGCCTCGTCCGTTCGCAATTGCGATTCGATGCGGGCCATTTGCTCTGCTGGAAGCGATTCTTCGATGTAAGCCAGGAGTGTCGCGTCGTTAAACATTTGGTTTAGCTGTTCCTCAATGCTCCGACGGCCAACGTTACGTTTTGGCCACCGAAACCGAAGCTATTATTCAGAGCCACCTTGATATTCGATTGCCTTGCAACGTTGGGGATATAGTCCAAGTCGCAGTCTGGGTCTGATGTTTCTTGATTGATCGTCGGGGGCAAGACCCCATCGCGGATAGCCATCAAGCAAACGATCATTTCCGTAACCCCAGCCGCCGCGATCAAATGACCCATCATGCTCTTTGTGCTCGACACAGGCGTAAGTCTGGCCCGATCTCCAAAGACTCCCTTGCACGCCAATGTCTCCGTTCGGTCGTTGACCGTCGTGCTAGTTCCGTGAGCGTTGACGTATCCGATCTCATCTAAATTCAATTTGGCATCGGCTATTGCATGTCGCATACAACTAATCGCTCCTCGTCCCTCAGGATGTATATCGGTGATTCGATATGCGTCCGCTGTGCTGCCGTAGCCTAACACCTCGCCGAAGATCGGCGCACCACGTTTCTTGGCGTGTTCGTATTCTTCGAGGATCACGATCGCGGCTCCTTCGCCGAGCACAAATCCATCTCTATCTTTATCGAAGGGACGGGAGGCTTTCGTCGGATCGCCGTTCCGTTGCGAGAGGGTGGTGAGCAAACTAAAGCCCGTCAAACCGAAAGGATGAATCATGCTGTGCGCTCCACCGGCAATCATTGCATCAGCATCTCCACATCGAATCAACTCCGTCGCCTCGCCAACTGCTTGGCTGCTGGCGGCGCAAGCTGTTAGGCAATTGCTGTTAGGTCCCTGTGCATCAAACAAAGCGGCAAGGTGCGCTGCAGGCATGTTGGGCTCCTGCTCTAGCTCCGCTTCCACGTCCAATACTTCTTTGCCACGTCGCAAGAAAGCTGCCAAGTCAAAAGCGCCATGTTCGACGCCTGCGGCCATCATGCTGGTAAAGTTTGGAAAGTCTTGGTTGCCTTCGCCGGCCCCCATGTAGACACCGAAACGAGTAGGGGCCAGACCCGATTCCAAAATGCCGGATTGCGAGAGAGCTTGTTTAGCCGCGCCAATTGCAAATCGAGTGTGCCGGCCGCGATGTTGCCAAACTGCAACATCCTCACCTGCTTGCGCTATGCTCCAATTCTTGACCTCCGCGGCAATGGTGGTCGGATACCCTGTTGGGTCGAACACCGTAATCTGGCCAACGCCGCTTTTGCTCTCTTGAAGCGCAGACCAAACGGTTTGGACGTCATGCCCAAGCGGATTAACCATTCCAATACCAGTTACAACCACACGACGGCGCATCAACGCAATCACTCCCAAATACGGTGTCTGCAAAAATCAAACCCACGGCGATTGCGAATGAGGTTGTCGATAGACCCGCTACCGATAGCCAATCGAAGTCAACTTGGCTCCGATCGAGCTGCCGCGCGACTCAGTTCAAACCCCCGCGCCGCTTGGCGTTCCGCCTCGAGCATGTGCTCAGGCGCATGTATTCTATTCCCGTTTTGATCGACAGCAACATCGAATAGCCTGAGAATACGAAGCGTTCGCAACAAATCTTCTGGCGCAAACAAACCTGTTTCACCGAATCGGTCATCCAAAAAGGCAAACGAAAGCTCCATCTCAGCGAGAATCTGCCCGTTTACCTTCACGATTCCCTCGATAATCGCGCCCGTTGGCTTTTTGTCCTGAACCACTGCTGTCAAGAAAATCTGATCGCCAGGCAAAACCAACTCATGGAAGACTGCCTTGGAGACTTTCGCCAAAACCGTCTTTGTCCTGAAACCACCGGCCTCAGATACGAGCAACCCTCCGGTCTGTGCCATCCCCTCAATGATGAGGGAATGGGGATAGTGAGGATGCCCTGGAAGATAGTCGTCGATCGGCTCTTCGCCAAAGCTGATGTTTTTGATCGTTGTAGCGCGCGTGTCGCGTACAAATTCAATAAACCTGTCGATCCAGAACCAACGCATTTACTCTCCAAACACACTTAAGCGATTTTGGATTCAACGTATCGACACAAGTCGCTGACGGTCAGCAAATCGCCGAAGTCTTGAACGCGAGGATTCTTTTCGAACTTGCTCAGGTCCGCCCACGGCATGCGCTTCTTGAGTTCAGCAATCCCGGTAGCGGTTACTTTGCCATCTTGCACGTAAGTGCTTTCGGTCAAAATGTCCTTAGGAAAAAGATCTTCGGTTGCTACTTTGATTCCAAAGCTTTTCTCCAACTTGAATACAATATCGAGGAAATCGATAGATTCAGCACCCAGATCACCAACCATAGTCGCCTGTGGAGTTACCTCGTCATCATCGACGCCCAGAGCGTCGATTAGAGCGGCTTGAACCTTGGAAAAAACATCTTCGCTAACTTGCATTTTCGATTGTTCCTCGAACAAAGACTTTCGAAATTTCTTTGAAATTGTAAACAGGGCAAAAAGTCCAGGAGCTTTTTGGGGCTCTTTAGATACCTTTTCGACAACAAATTGACTAGCCCAACACCTATTTTTCTTCTGTTTTAAGCCACTCGCAGGTTCAATAGTTGGCTCATTTCGTCCGACCACTCGGACTCGCTCCAGTCTAATTGACCCAACGCATCGCACGACTGCTGGAATTGCTCGGGGACTGTTAACGACTCATCCACAAACAAAATGGGAACTTTCCCAATCCGTACCAACCCCCCACGAACGCCACCAAGCCATTCACAACGAACCGAGATACCCTCATTGGAAGCGATTTCCAATAGTTTTTCTAGTCTATCTAGCGTTTGGAACATAAATCCTCTCCTCGTATCCGACTTGATTTGTCTATCGTGAATCGTGTACTTAAAGGGTTCGGGTGGTTGCCGAGCACGAATGTGTGACCCCTCGGCACGGTAGCGTCTATCCCTTTCGACCGCCATATCAACTGATTGCCACACATGACGGAAAATATTTCTACCGAAACACCTAAGATCCG
>JBBRGW010000088.1:0-11097 GCA_038223525.1 Pirellulales bacterium | reverse complement strand
GAATTGTCGGTTGCGATTCGAACCCATTGCGTTTGACCTAATGGTGTGTCGACTGCCGTTGAACCGAGTGCTTTGGCTTGAGATGCAACAAACTTACTTTGGCGTTCCGCCCAATAGGCTGTTGAAAGCTCTCGCCAAGTGTTTCGTTGGGCGGCGTCGATGTTCGGCGATTGCGTCACGATCCTCATCCTGCGAAGAATATCGGCGAATTCCGCTTGTTCCGGTGGGATGCTCCCTAAGACAACGCGAACGTCGGATCGCACGATATCATGTTCGCCTCTGCTCAAGGATGCAGCAAGTATGGCGATTGGGCAAGTCGATGTACCAGGATTGGCTCGTATTCGTTGTGTCAAGTCGCCGAGGTTCATCTCGAGTACACTCGAAACGATAAATACCGCTTCGATCGGTAGTCCGTCTCTCAAGTAACCCATCGTTTGTGTTGCGGAGGCCGCCTCCTGCACGCGATAGCCAAAAGATTCCAACAGGGTTCGGGTATGTGTTCGCAATTCTGCGGAACCACCCACCACCAACGCGAGCGGGCTACCGTCGAGCATTCGCATTTCCGAGAGTACCTTTTCAAGACGATTCCGGCCATCGAAATGGATGTCGGCGAGTTGAACCGAACCGTCTGCGTTGCGACTGTACATGGATCCCAGCAATGCTTGAGCAGCTGCGTATCGCACAGCTGCGTATCCGGAAAAGCAAGCAGCAGATAAACGTTCGCGAACGGGATTGGGGATCGTTTCTGCGTTGGCCCATCGCCCGAGGTTTTTGACTGCTATGAGTTGGGCGGAGGCCAAGTTGTTCTTTTCTGCTGCATCCCAAACCATGCACCCGAACTCAAAGCTAGCCAGAATCGATGCGGGTAAGTCGGAGGCGACGTTCTCCAAAGTCAAACCGCTTGCGGCATCCGGTGTCGTCAGGAAAGCATCTTCACACAGGATGGCCATGGCAAGCCCCGACTGACTGTCTGCTGATTGGCCAGACTGAATCACGGCGCGAGCGAACTGCACTGCCCGCACCCAGTCCAAGTCTGCTAATCTCGCGGGTTTCTCGAATACTGTTCGGCCGTCCAACGAAAGTTGCCATGTCAAATAAGCATCGGGCTCATCTTCCCAACGGATTTTCTGGAAGGTTGCTAAAGATTTTTGCATCTGCTCGAACGCATGGCGATAAACGACTTTGGTGTTCGGTATAGCCTTGTTTTTCACGGCCGCAACGTTCGCTAATTCGTCTCGCACGACTTGTTCGATCCGTGGATCGTTGGCCGCAACACATAGCTCCGTCGTGAGCGAAGTGTCCCCTGTTCGAACTGCGAGCAGAGCGAGCTTGCCGCGAGCGGAGTGATTCGACGTTGTCATCGCAGCTTGCCAGGCTGCAATCGAGGAGTTCCCCATCAAAGAAAACGCTTCGCACATCGACGGGGTTGGAGCAGTAGAGGTGTCGTCTAAGAAATGATTGATCAACGCTGCGACGCCGCGATTTCCGGCCGATTCGAGCGATCTAAAACCTTGTTTGCGTTCCCCTTTGTTTTCGCTGCGAAGCATTCTCACTGCGTCCATCAGCTTCTTTGGGTTGATTGCTGCTGCGGCTGCCAGATCGAGAATCTTCTTGGCATTCGACTTTCGGAGATCGGATAGACCTGACTCCAAGCCGCTCAGCTGCACAAAGGTTCGTGTGCCTGCCGCTTGGACCATCTCCGTTGCGGTTGCTTCAGTGAGTCCCAATTTGACGGCCTCATCCAACCAACGCCCAACTTCGTCCCAGCGTCGTATTCTTGCCAGCAGTTGGACCGCACGAGCTAAATCAGCGGAAGTTCGAGGTGGATTAGCGCGGTACGAAAGGACCACTGCGCTGCGTTCTGTTTCATCCGGTCTTGTGCCGCTGATTTCTTTGCTGTCTCTGGTTGCGGAACTCCCGGTCGCTTCCTTTTCCGCTTCCTCAGCCCCATTTTCCGTCGTCGTAAAGGGGTCCTGCGCAGCCCCGCTGGCTACAAAAAAAATGGCAAATGCGAGAAAAACCAGGCATTGGGTCGCGAGAATCCGGATCGGAGTTTTCATAGCGAATCGTCAAAGTTGCTTCATTCGGAGTTGTCGTCATGGCAGGCATCCCAACGTTGCGAAACGCGGAGGATCTCCCAATCTTAACTCGCCGAATGACGCTATTCCCTAACCCAATTCCAACTACCGCATGTTTTTGACCCAAATGCGGGACTTTGAATCGATTGGGCGCTTGACTAGCTATTTCATTATGATATTATTGTGATATCAATTTGGTATGCGTTTCGTGTTGGTTTTGAAAAAAGGGTTTTTGTATGGCAGATAGCTGTCAAGAAAAAGATTTGGCTCCTAGAGCTGGTTGGGCCCCGTTGGCAGTATCCTTGGGGGGGCTGTTCTTCGCTTTACTCGCGTTCGTTGCGGTCGTCAGCGTACAATCTCTACTGCCTCTCATTCTTATTCTGCCGTTTGCGTTGGCATGCTTTATCTCTTTGTTTGGTTGCATGGCCGTCCAGCCCAACGATGCTCGCGTACTCCTGTTGTTTGGGGAGTATCGCGGAACGGTTTCGAAGTCGGGATTCTATTGGGTCAATCCGTTTTACTCCAAGAAGCGGATCTCGCTCCGGATTCGGAATTTTGAGACAGGCTCTACGTCGGTCCATGAGAAAAAGAATGAAGCAGGGCAAGTGGTCCAGCAAAAGTCTCGAACGCACGGAAGACCGTCGAAGGTGAACGATCGTGACGGCAACCCGATTGAGATCTCGGCGGTAGTTGTATGGAAGGTAGTGAACACTGCCGAAGCGATGTTTGAGGTGGACGATTACGAAGACTATGTATCGGTCCAAAGCGAAGCGGCGTTGCGAAACTTGGCGTCGCGTCATCCTTACGATAGCGAGGATCATGAGACTTCGTTGCGAGGGTCCATTCAGGAGATAAGCGACCAGTTGTGCCATGACATCCAGTCGCGATTGGACAAAGCGGGTGTGCGGGTAATCGAGGCTCGCATCAGTCACTTGGCTTACGCGCCTGAGATAGCGGCTGCGATGCTTCAAAGGCAGCAAGCGCATGCGGTCGTGGCAGCCCGCACCAAGATTGTCGATGGAGCGGTGGGGATGGTGCAAATGGCATTGGATCGACTTAGCAAAGACAAGATTGTTGAGTTGGATGATGAGCGACGAGCGGCCATGGTATCCAATTTGCTCGTTGTCCTATGCGGCCATGCTCAACCGGTAATTAATACGGGTTCCCTTTATTAAGCACTTCGGCTAGTAACTCCTCACTGAACTTGTGAATAGGTAAACTCATTGTGGCCAAGCGAGACTCATTCCTATTGCGACTAAATCCGGCGACGATGGATGCACTTCGTCGCTGGTCCGAAGATGAGTTTCGCAGCATGAACAGCCAGATTGAAATGGTATTGCATCGTGCGCTTCGAGAAGCGGGACGAACGCCCGAGAAAGGAACTCCAAATCTGGAGCCGACCGAGTCTTCGAAGCCGGCTGAGGCTCCTCCGTTGCAAGAAAAAGCGGAAATGTAGAAATCCCGAACACTTGCTCGCGGTCGACTCACGAATTCCCCAATCATTGCCAGTGGTTGACACTCATCGCCATGGGACAGCCGAGGATCATTTTTACGGGTGACAGCCAGTATGTTTCGCAACTAACGGTGGTCTGACGCGATCTCGCCGTGTTGCTCATGCGGTCTTTTTGCATAGCAGGATTCGATGGTTTTGTTAAGGCCAATTCGCATTATTGCGTCCTAGTTTTACGCTGCAATTTCATTGCGATTAGAGCCGATTTCGCCTTGCCAAGATGCGGCTAGTTCGACGAAACTAGTGGACTTGGCTTTTGCGGATCTACAACACTGGATGGAACAAAACGGCATGACGAACCTGGCACAACTGGACCCTCCCAAGGCGACCGGATTGATTGTCCATATACTCGAAGCAATTGCTCTTTTAGAAAAGAAGATCCGACCACAGCAGCTCTTGATGGCTCGCTATTACACCGCGCAGGACCAGCCTCGACTCAAGAAAGGCGAAAGCAGCCTTCAATGGGATTTCGAATTGCAAGGGGTAGCGCCGGTCCGCGGACAATTCAACACTAGCATTCTTTTTGAATTGGATACCAAACAACTCGGTAACCTCATGGACCCCAACGGGGGCCGAGTAATCCGACAGCTAAACGCGCAGTGCAGCTGTGTTGAAACAGTCAAGCCTTGCGTGCACCAAATTCATTGCTTGCATTACATCCGAAGGCAACTTAGCGGGAAGTCGGCCGAAGACGCGATCCAGTGGATGCAAAGCTGCGTTACCGACGGTAGGCACGCCGGCAGAAAGCTAATTGAAACGCTTAGCTACCTCAAAGATGCGCCGGCTGCCCCGGACACTCCGCCCGACGAGATGGAACGCGATCGCTTGTTGCGCATTCAGTGGCGGCTGTCCTTTTCAAACAGTACGGTGAAAGTGAACGCTTACCTTCAAACCATGCGCAAGAAAGGTGGCTGGAACAAGGGCAGGCACCTGCGCGATGGTTTGGATACGGTCGAGGAAGCGGCCTTGGTGCATCCATCGGACCGCATGCTGATTCTCTTGCTCCAATCGGCAGAGGAATCCTATCGAGGTCAGACGCCGCGCATTGTTAGAGAATGCCTCAACCTGCTCAAAGACCATCCGCATTTAACCTTGGACGACGAGCTCCAAACCCCGATCCGAATCAAAGAGTGCCCGATCGAAGTTCGCATCGATGAACTCGAAGACATCTACAAGCCGAGTATCTACCAGGGTGAAGTGCAAATCGTATCGTTGCGAGACAACCCCGACTACTTCATGGGGACGATCAACAACCACGAAACGATGATGTTGCGATTGGATCGCGAGCAGCGCAGTCTTTGGGTTAGCAGTATCGACAATCGAATGAAGCGATTGATTGAGGACTTGCACGCGGCCGAAAGACGCGAGGCTGTGCTAGATCAAGAGTCGGCAGAACAGTTTGCGGACTTGGTGGCTGCTGCTGCCGATCCTAAATGGATTCAGATCAATTTGCCTGAGCGGCTTGCCGGTCCCGAGCAACCGCTTGAGCCCAACATTGAGGTGCACCTCTCGCCGTTTGGCAAAGAGAGCTTGCTTGTCGGATTGCGTGTGGCCTGCGATGTAGTGTCCGAGCAACCGGTCCCTGGCATGGAGCCAGATCGATTGCGAGTCGCAACACCTGCTGGTCGCTTTCAACTGCTCAGATCGCTCGATGAAGAATCGCTTCGCGCCGATGAGATCGCAGGCGCGCTCGAACTGGGGCAACTGCTCTACGAAAGCCCATACACTTGGATCGCGGAGAATCCAGACTTGGCCCTCGACTTGCTGACTCGCATCCAAGCTTTGGGTGAAAGCGCTCCTACCGTCTGTTGGCCAAAGAGCCAACCGATGAAGATCATTGGTGAAATCACGCCGCAACGGTTGCAAGTGCGACTGACCAGCCAACGCGATTGGTTTGGTGTCGAAGGGGTCGCGAGACTCGAAGGGCTTGAGATTCCGTTGGCAGAGTTGCTCACCGCTTTGCGAGGTGGCCGAAGGTTTGTGCCATTAGGAGACGGCCAATTCGCCATGATCTCCGAACAACTGCGTCAACGGTTGAACAGCATTCAAGACGTATCGCAAAGTGATTCAGGAGCGATCCGAGTTTCCAGAGCTGCAACGGCAGTCGTTGAAGAAGCGCTCGGCAGCGACATCAGTTATGAATCGGATATGTCCTGGCGCGATGCGCTTGATCGGTTGGCTGGTGCAAAGGTATTGAAGCCTGTAGTACCATCGAATTTGAACGCGGATCTCCGCGACTACCAGAAGACAGGTTACGCTTGGCTTGCGAAGTTAGCGCACTGGGGTATTGGCGGTTGTTTGGCGGACGACATGGGACTCGGCAAAACAGTGCAAGCGCTCGGCGTATTGCTTGATCGAGCCAGCAAGGGTGCCGCGCTCATCATCGCTCCAACGAGCGTTGGCGTGAATTGGCAACGAGAAACCGAAAAGTTTGCTCCGTCCCTTAAAGCAAAGTTGTATCGCGAGCACGATCGTCAGACGCTGGTCGATTCTGCTGGGCCTGGCGATTTGATTATTACTAGCTACCAATTATTGCAACGGGACGTCGATCGCTTTACGGCACGCTCGTGGCATACGCTAGTATTGGACGAAGCTCAATTCATAAAAAACTTCCAGACCAAGACGGCGCAAGCCGTTCGTCAATTGGATGCTGACTGGCGTATCGCGCTCTCGGGTACACCTTTGGAAAATCACTTGGGTGAACTCTGGAGCTTGATGCGAACAGTCAGCCCTGGCTTGCTCGGTTCGTGGGATCGGTTTCGTAAGAGTTTTGCTGAACCCATCGAACGGCAAGGGGATAAGGATCGCTTGAAGGCTCTTGGCCGCGTCGTAAGACCGTTCATTCTGCGAAGGACAAAAAAAGAAGTGCTTTCAGAATTGCCAGACCGTACGGAAATCGTTCGATTGGCGGAGTTGTCCGAGGAGGAACGTCAAAAGTACGACGCAGCGAGAATGGCTGCGTTGGCAGAAATCACCAAGCCCGGCGATGGCGAGCAGGAATCGCAAATGCGCATCCGCGTATTGGCATGGCTTACCCGATTGCGACAGTTGGCTTGCCACCCTGGTTTGGTCGACAAGCGATGGGACAAGTCATCTGCCAAGCTCGATTTGTTCATGGAGATCGTGGGCGAATTGCGAGAGGGAGAGCACCGAGCGTTGGTCTTCAGTCAGTTTGTACAGCACCTATTGTTAATCCGAGGAGCGCTAGACAAGTTGGGGATCAAGTACCAGTACCTGGACGGTTCGACCCCTGCTGCGAAGCGGCAAGAAGCGGTCGACAAGTTCCAAGCGGGCGAAGGGGAGTTGTTCTTGATCTCGCTCAAAGCGGGCGGAACGGGTCTCAATTTGACGGCAGCCGACTATGTGATTCATATGGATCCATGGTGGAACCCAGCCGTCGAAGATCAAGCGACCGACCGAGCGCACCGCATCGGCCAAGAGCGCGCGGTCACGGTCTACCGCATTGTCGCCAAAGACACGATCGAACAGCAGATTCTCGCATTGCACGCAGATAAGCGCGAGCTAATCAGCGGAGTTCTCGACGGCGCAGATCGAGCTGGTCGCATGAGCACCGACGAATTGGTATCGCTAATCAAGCTAAGCCAAGCAGAAAGCTAAGCCTCAACCGTTCTCGGATGCTGCTAGCGTCCGTCAAGGAGCTTATTGTTGTGCAACGCCTTTGAATGTTAGCTCCCTGTTGTCTCCTGCAGCAATGAATGATGGCCGAATTCGAGTAGACTAAGCAGCTCTGCAGAAGTTGCTTCGTCTAATTCACGTAGCAGCGTCTCTCCGAGACGCTGATTTTTGCGAGTCTCGGAGAGACTCGCCTACGTGTTTTGCCCACTTACTTGTGCAGAGCTGCTTAGTATCGTCCTGAGCATGGTCACCTCCAACGTTGCCGTCTATCCCGCACCCGTATGAACGACTTCACCAGCATCCTGAAGCAAATCGAACAGGGAGATCCGACTGCGGCCGACCAACTATTGCCGCTGGTTTACGATGAGTTGCGTAAGCTTGCAAGACAGCGATTGTCCAACGAAAAGCCCGGCCAAACGCTTCAAGCCACTGCACTTGTTCACGAAGCTTACCTCCGTCTAGCCGGAAACGAAAACGAGGTAGTTTGGGACAATCGAAGTCATTTTTTTGCAGCTGCAGCCGAGGCAATGCGACGTATTCTGATCGACCGAGCGCGAAGCAAACACAGCAAGAAACGGGGGGGCGATGCCCATCGAATACCACTCGAACCGGACATTTCGGTGGGAACGAACAGTGATTTCCCCGCAACGGATCTTTTGACACTTAATATCGCTCTTACGGAATTCGAAAGCATCGATCCGGACCGCGCGAATGTGGTGAAAATTCATTTCTTTGCCGGTCTTTCGCTACCGGAAACCGCTGCCGCGTTGGGGATTTCGCTGGCGACCGCCAAAAGGCGTTGGACCTACGCTCGAGCTTGGCTGTTCGGAAAGATGCAGGACCAATAGTTCTTCGGTTTTCGCTAAACATTTGAGATTGAGTGAGCCTGAGCGCCGCGACTTTACGCATTGTCTTCAAACTCCGTCAACGAGACACACTGAAATGGAACATGACAGCGAAAAGATTGAATCGATCCTGATGTCCGCATTGGACATTGCATCGGAGTCGGACCGTCGCGCGTACATTGATAAGTGCTGCGGCGAAAACACGGAATTGCAAGTTCACGTTGCGAAACTCGTTGAAAACCATTTTCGTGCAGGAGATTTTCTCAGGTCGCCGTCCCGGGACTGGCCGGCTACAGGTGGCGAAAGTTCAAGCGGACGACCCGGCGAACGGATCGGGCCCTACCAACTCGTTGAGCAGATCGGCGAGGGGGGATTCGGTGTAGTTTTCTTAGCAGAACAACAGCAGCCAATCCGGCGCATGGTGGCTCTCAAGGTAATAAAGCCGGGCATGGACACGTCCCAAGTCGTAGCCCGATTTGAAAACGAGCGGCTGCTGCTGGCACTGATGGAGCATCCGAATATTGCTCGAGTATTGGATGTCGGTGAAACCGATTCTGGTAGACCCTATTTCGTCATGGAGTTGGTCAAGGGTGTTCCGATCACACAGTATTGCGACGAACATCATCTTACGACTCGAGAGCGACTTGAGCTATTCGTTTCGGTGTGCCAAGCGGTGCAGCACGCGCATCAAAAAGGGATCATCCATCGCGATATCAAGCCAAGCAATGTCCTGATCGCTCAAGTGGATGGTAAGCCTGTTTCGAAGGTCATCGACTTCGGGGTAGCCAAAGCCATTAGCGTGAATTTGCTAGAAGGTTCGCTGGACACCAGTTTCGGTACCAACTTCGGCACCATTGTCGGAACGCCACAGTATATGAGTCCGGAACAAGCGAACGCGAAAAATGTGGATGTGGATACGCAGACCGACGTCTATTCGCTTGGCGTGTTACTGTACGAATTAATGACCGGCTCGCCTCCGTTCGACAAAAAGAACTTCGCCGATGCTGGCATTCACGAAATGCTTCGTGTGATACGCGAAGTGGATCCACCAACGCCAAGTTCCAAGTTGAGCAGCGCGGTCGAAGTGGAAAAGATTGCGGCCAATCGCAACATTGAGCCAAAGCAATTGTCTGCACTTCTGCGCCGCGACCTGGAATGGATAGTGATGAAGTGTTTGGAAAAGGACCGAGCCCGCCGCTACGCAACAGCCAACGGCTTGGCAAGAGATATCGAGCGTTACTTGAATGAAGAGCCCGTGGAAGCGGGGCCGCCAGGAGCGGGCTACAAATTGCGGAAATTTTTGAGACGCAACCGAGGTTCGGTCATCGCGTCGACACTACTGTTGGTTTCACTGCTGGCTGGAGTTGTCGGTACTTCGATTGGATTGGTGCGCGCGGAGAGGGGGCAACGAGCGGCTCGCGAGGAACAGCGCAACGCGGATCGCCAGCGAGATAGAGCAGAAAAACACTACCAACGAGCATTGGATGCTGTGGACCGGCTCCTGACACGTGTAGGCGAAAAGGAACTCGCACCGGTACCATTTATGGACGCGACTCGGCTGCGTCTGCTTGAGGATGCGTTGGAGTTTTACCGAGGGTTTCTTAAGGATGAAGGGGACGATCCGACGGTCCGTCGCGATATTGGCCGATCTCATGTTCGTATCTCTCGCATTCAATCTATGTTGGGGCGACTCGAGGAGGCCGAAAAGTCTTGCGGCAGTGCCATCGAAATCCAGACCCGACTCGTGGCCGAGATTCCAAACGAACCGGAGTATCGACTGGACCTTGTCAAGACTAGGCGACAACTTGCCGGGATTCTGCGTTTGGATGGACGCCTTGCGGATGCGGAACGCGTGGTTCGGGAAGTGTTGGGCGAAGATGCAGCGCCCAATTCAATAGCCGCGCGTGCCGAACTTGCGGAATCGCACTTCATGCTGGGTTCGATCTGTCATGAAACGAGTCAGCCGGAAAAAGCAGAATCATCTTTTGACGCCGCACTGGAGTTAGCCAATGAACTGGTCCGCGATGATTCCTCCGATCCTGCCCATCATGAAATCAAAGCCCGGATTCTGAATCGAATTGGCATTCTGTACCGTGAAACTCGGCGTTTGGCAGACGCACAGCGCAGTTACATTGCAGCCATCGAAATCCTTAGACCATTGGTAGCGAATAGTCCGGAGGAGACTCAATATCAATTCTCCCTGTCAGCGACATTGAATAACTTGGGTTCTGTTTGTCTGGCACAAAGGCAGCTCCCGCAAGCGGAAGAAGCCTACCGTGAATCACTTGGAACTATTTCTCAATTGGTGCAGGATCATCCAGAAACGGTCAGCTTTAAGGAATCGCTCGCCAAGACTCACAATAATTTCGGTTTGTACTATTCGAGATGCGACAATCCCGTTCGGGCAATCGCTGAGAACGAAAAAGCACTAAAGATACATGACGAGTTGATGCACCGCTTCCCTAAGTGGCTCGCATTCACATACAACTACGCTGCGGGATGTGTCAATCAGGCTAGGTGTTACTTGGAACAGGAAAAATGGGATGAAGCGCGCCTTTGGTATTCGAAATCGATCGAAGAACTCGCACCTGCCTTGGCAATCGAACCACGTAGTACAGATGCACGGCTGGCATTGCACAATGCATATCTCGGCCGTGGCCGAGTGAATCAAGCCTTGAACCTACATGACGAATCAGCTAAGGACTATCGACGAACACTCGAACTCAGTGAGGGGGAAAGGCATTCCAACTATGTAAACTTCCGGCCGCGCGTACTGGCACATCTGGGCGAACATGTTCGCGCGACAACGGAGGCAGAAGCGATTGTTTTGGCTGGAAATGTGCTCGGCTCGACTTATAAAGAACTCGCCTCCGTTTTCGCTCAATGCTCAGGAATTGTAAGGAACGATAGGACGCTCGCCGAAACAGTCCGCGAAGAGCTGGTCGAGCGATATGCAGTGCGCGCAGTCAAATTGTTGGCAACTGCCGATGACAAGGGCTACTTTACCAAACTGGAACAGGTCGCCGAT
>JBBRGW010000087.1:0-11110 GCA_038223525.1 Pirellulales bacterium | reverse complement strand
ATCCCAAGTGCCCTAGGAGCTTGTGATTGCCCAGGAAAAACCCTTTGTACTTGCCCTGAAGAAGTTTTTCGCACTGCCATCGGGTGACAAGTCCGACGTCTTCAAGTTCCTTGCATACCTCAACCGGTTCTGGCAAAACTCCGTCATGTCGTGCGCGAATGGCATCCAGTTGTATTTGAAGAATAGCCGGCTCAACAAGTCGACTCTTTTCGATTAGTTCAAATATTCGATCAGATGTGATCTGCGTCATGCCAAACTGTTCCTCGAAGGCTCCATTTGAGTCGCGACCGCTGGGGAGTTCCCGATTGAACGAACTTGAAAAAGCAAGGAAAGTGCGTCATTGCAACTATGCTCTCGCTACCACCACTCTATCTTAGTGTACTGAAATTTTTATCGAAGAATATCGGACCATTGCAAGATTGTGGGTTTTCCTATTTTTCGTCGGCAGTTGACTAACTAACCTTTTGATCCTTGGACTTCATTCTCGAGCGAACTCCATGGCAAAGCGGGCATACCCTCCCAGTTTTTCCGGTTATCGCTAAAATCTATACCCAAGGTTGAAACGTTTATCCTACTCTCGCAAGTTCTAAGGCATTTTTGGGCATGAGCTATTTTTCCGAAATCAGCAGGATCCAATACGAAGGTCCGCAAAGCCGAAATCCGTTGGCTTTCCGTTTCTACAATCCCTCCGAAGTCATCGAGGGGAAAACAATGAAGGATCATTTGCGATTCAGCATTGTCTATTGGCACACTATGCGAGGCACGGGGTCCGATCCGTTTGGGCCGGGAACAGCGATTCGTCCCTGGGATGATGGTTCGAATTCAGTCGACAATGCTTTGAAGCGAATCGAAGTGGCGTTTGAAATTTTTGAGAAACTCGATGCTCCTTATTATGCGTTTCACGACCGGGATGTATCGCCAGAGGGTGGCTCTCTTCGCGAGACGAATTCCAACTTTGATCGGATCGCGAAATCGTTGAAGGAACACCAGGACAAGACCGGTGTCAAGCTGCTTTGGGGCACAGCGAACATGTTTAGCCATCCCCGGTTCATGCACGGAGCCGCGACCACCTGCAATGCAGATGTCTTCGCTTTTGCCGCAGCCCAGGTCAAGAAATGCTTAGAAGTGACCAAGATGTTGGGTGGAGAAAACTACGTGTTTTGGGGCGGACGAGAGGGATATCAATGCCTTTACAACACCGACATGAAGCGAGAGCTCGATAATCTTGCTCGGTTCTTTCATATGGCCGTGGATTACGCGAAAAAGATTGGCTTTAAAGGGCCGTTCTTGATCGAACCTAAGCCAAAAGAGCCTACCAAACACCAGTACGACAGCGATGCGGCCGCGTGCCTAAATTTCCTTCGAAGTTACGATTTGATGCCTTACTTCAAGCTTAACATTGAGACCAATCATGCGACGCTGGCCGGGCATACGATGATGCATGAACTCGATTACGCTGGTATGCAAGGAGCATTGGGTTCGATCGACGCAAACACCGGGGACTTGCTATTGGGCTGGGACACCGACCAATTCCCAACCGATTATTACTTGACCGCGCAATGCATGTTGGCCATCTTGAAGCACGGTGGTTTGACGACGGGCGGAGTTAATTTCGACGCCAAGGTTCGTCGCGAAAGCTTTGAGCCGATCGATCTCTTCCATGCGCATGTGGGAGGAATGGACGCATTCGCAAGAGGACTTCGCATCGCGGCGGAAATACGCAAAGACGGTGTGATCGATCAATTCGTTGCGAACCGCTACAAGAGCTGGAATAGCGGGATTGGTGCGGAAATCGAGTCTGGGAAATCGTCGCTCGAAAGCTTGGAAAAGTATATGCTTGAGAAAGGTGAGGCTGCTGCGAACGAGAGTGGCCGTCAAGAAATGCTTGAAAATATTTTCAATAGATATATCTAAGCATTTCGCGAAATTGAGTTTTCCATGATTACTTGTGCATCGGTGCTTATGCTGTTGCTCGCTTAACCTTCTTTAACAAAGGTGGCATGCGCGATGGCGTCGGTCGATGGTCCCGCGTAGATGCTTCGTCCGCCGTCGACTGGGATACAAACGCCGGTTACGAACTCGTTGGTTGCTAAAAAGTACGCTGCGTGCGCAACGTCGTCGGGGCGGCCATGGCGTTTGAGCAAGCACTGTCGCTGGATCGCGTCGGCTCGTTCGGGGGAAATAGTCGATGCCAGCATGACAGGGCCAGGCATGATTGCGTTAACACGTACAGCTGGATTTCTTATCGCAAGTTCAACGGCAAGCGATCGGGTCATTGTTTCGATGGCCCCTTTCCCAGCAAAATAGGCGGAAAAGTCCGGATACGGCCGAGAAACAGCCCAGTCACCAACCAGAACAATAGAGCCACCGCTCAACTGTGAAACCATCTGCATGCCCGCCGCTTGGCTGCAAAGGAAAGTGCCTAGCGTATTGACCTCGAATTGCCGCTGGACGTCCTGGGCAGTGATCTCCTCAAAGGATTTCCAATCCCAAATGGCTGCAGAATTAACCAATACATCTATTCGTCCGAAATGTTGAACAATGTGTTGCACCGAGGTTTTTCCAAAATCGGGTGCTTCAACGGCGCCTTGTACGACGATTGCCTCAGTGCCGGCCCGGTTCAACTCCGATATTGTGTCCATTGCGGATTGCATGGATTGGTTGGCGTGCAGAGCAATACGGTATCCTCGCATAGCAAAATACTTGGCGATCGCTTGCCCCACTCGCTGAGCTCCGCTTCCTGTGATCCATGCAACGGGTTTATCCGCAGGTATATTCGAGTTGTCCACATGAATCGCCGTATATGCTTTAGCGATGGCGGTAGTGGCCTGATGATGGTCGTTTTTCATAGATTTGGTTATTGGTATTCGAAAAAGGGGGATTGCAAAATCGTTTTGTACCGGCACGCTGCCAAATAAAGCTGCCGCCGCCTCATCTGGGCTGCACAGTCGCTGCGACTCGGGCTAGAATAAGAGTTGGTGAATTCTCCACATAAGATCAACCCGCCATTTGGCGGAAACGCAAGCTGTCCAGTCTAGGAGCCCGTAGTGAGGCAAGCACTGATAAGCGATATCCATGGCAATTTCGAAGCACTTCAAGCAGTCATGGCGGATATCGCAAGCCAATCCGTCGACCAAATCGTTTGCTTGGGGGATATTGTAGGGTACGGACCTAACCCATGTGAGTGTCTCGACTTAGTTATGCGAAAGACCTCGTTAACGATCATGGGCAACCACGATCAAGCCGCATTGTTTGATCCCGATGGATTCAACCCCGTAGCTCTTCGGGCAATCTATTGGACTCGTGATCGGCTTGATGCGGGCGTTCTGAGTGTGGTCAACCGGCGTTGGGATTACTTGAGCGAGTTGCCGAAATTGCAACATCAAGACAAATTTATGTTTGTTCACGGTTCTCCCCGCGATCCGACCAACGAATATGTTTTTCCGGAAACCATCTACGACAAAAACAAGATGGAGAACATCTTCACCAGGGTCACTCAATACTGCTTCCAAGGCCACACACACATGCCGGGCGTCTTCACACCTGACCTTGAGTTTATCAAGCCAACTCAGTGCGATGGAGTGTTCGCGTTGGGCAAGGAAAAACTAATGGTAAACGTGGGAAGTGTCGGGCAACCGCGCGACGAAGACAATCGTGCCTGTTACGTCATTTTGGACCACGAAGCTCGCAAATTGTATTTCCGACGCGTCGAGTACGATTTTGAAACCACTTGTCAAAAGATTTACGCAGTAGCCGAACTCGACAACATGCTTGGCGATCGATTGCGCACCGGGCGTTAATCTAGGACTTCTCTCGACTCAAAATTAGAAAAAACCCATTCGTGCGGACAGCAATCGTTAGCGACATTCACGGCAACTTGGAAGCGTTGCAAGCGGTACTCAAGGACATTCAGTCGCAACAATGCGATCGTATCTACTGTCTCGGCGATGTTGTCGGCTATGGCGCTAATCCGTGCGAGTGTTTGGATATTGTCTCCACATTCGATCTATGCATCTTGGGGAACCATGATTACGGAGCGCTCATCGATCCCGAAGGCTTTAGCACTGCAGCCGAGCAAGCTATCTTTTGGACCCGTAAGCAGCTTGAGGACAATACCAACGCTTCGGCCGCGCAGCGTCGACTCGAGTACTTAGCTCGCTTGCCCCGAACGATCGCAGAGGGGAATTTGTCATTTGTCCACGGATCGGTCCGCAATCCGCTGAACGAGTATGTATTTCCAGAAGACGTTTTCAATCGACGCAAAATGGAAAAGCTCTTTTCCATGATTCAGGGCTATACCTTTCAAGGTCATACTCATGCGCCAGGTGTCTTTACTACAAATATGCAGTTCCTCAGGCCCGATGAGTTCGAGTATCAAATGAAATTGCCGGAGGACAAAGCGATGATCAACGTTGGTAGCGTAGGCCAACCGCGCGACGGCGATTGGCGCAGCTGCTTCGTCATCCTCGACTATCCAACCATTGAATTTCGACGTATCGAATACGACATCGACAAAGCGGTCAACAAGATTTTTGCGATTCCAGAACTCGATAATTTTCTAGGTGAACGGCTTCGCGAAGGAAGGTAATTTGGACATGAAACCTCTCACTTTGATTTGTCTTGGTGTCGTCTCATTTTTAGTCGGTTCCGGGGCAACGCACTCGCGAGCAATGGCCGAACCTCTCAAGATCCTTGAGACCGCTGAGACGATCACGGTGAGTCATGGGGCCAAGACCGTACTGGTCTATAACAAGATCTCCCCGCCCGTCCCGCAAGACATGGATCCAATCTACCATCGCAGCGGTTTTCTGCATCCGGTCAATACTCCCCATGGCAAGACTCTCACCCAAGCCTTCCCAGCCGATCACCCGCATCAACACGGCATCTTCTTTGCATGGGTAAAGACAAAGTACGGCGATCGCACGATCGACTTCTGGAATTTGGCCGAAGGAACCGGACGCGTCATGCATGAGCGAGTTGTCAACATAACTCAGAACGACGCGAACGTCGCGTTCGAGGTGGATTTGATTCATCGCGCAGTGAACCCAGTGGTTGATATTCTCCGAGAGCGTTGGAAAGTAACCGTTCAGACGCCATCCGAAGACTTCTATACCTTTGATATTGAGTCGAATCAACAAGCGCTAACCGATACGCCGCTGGTCGTGGAAAGGTATCACTATGGCGGTATGGCGTTTCGAGGGCTAACGAAGTGGCTCACCCAAGCGGATCATGAAAAGATTGGCAACGAAAAAGTCCAATTTGAACCGTGTGCGTTCCTGAATAGCTCGGGACAAGATCGCAATTTAGGGAACCATACGCCCTCCACTTGGGTTGCGTTAAGCGGGACGATTGATCAACAAGACGCGTGCATTGCTCTACTGAGCGCTCCGGATAACTTCCGAGCACCGCAGCCAGCTCGATTGCATAGTTCGAAGCCTTATTTTTGCTTCACACCGTGCGTACACGATTCTTTCGAAATCACGATATCGAAACCTCTCGTTTCGAAGTACCGCTTTCTGCTTACCGACAAGCCCGCGAACGCCACATGGATAGAGTCGCGTTGGCTCGAGATGGGCCATTGAATCGTCATCCGGGGCAGGCCAACGAACAAATGAGCGGATGGAACATTGGTCCCATCCTACCTGTGGATTGTTCTTTTTTGGCTAATCGCAGTCAGGCGGCCTGCAACAATGGGATCGCGATTGACTACAATCGGGATGGACCGCCGCTTTCCTTTTCTTAACGATCTTATCGATGACGCAAAAAGATTCGCTTTGTACTGGAAACGTAAGTGAATTGCTGCAACGTCGGGATGCTGCGGCTTTGGCGAGCCTCATCGAGTGGTATCGCCCGCTGCTTCGCGTCATGGCGAGCCGAGATCTGGATCGCTCGCTGAGTGCCAAGGTCGATGCGTCGGATCTTGTTCAGGAAGCTTTCCAGGATGTGGCAAGGAATTTCCAGACGCTGGAAATGCGAAATCGATTCCAGTTTGTTCATTATTTGAAGACGGTTTTGAAGCACAAAATCGAGGACGTAAGGCGCAGGTTTATTCGTTCCCAGAAGCGAAGCGTTAGCCGGGAACAATCGATTTCGATATTGGAGCATGGGGAGCCAGAGGTTCCGCCCTTGCAAGCGATGTTCCAGCGGGATTCATTGGCTCGTTTGGATACTGTCATGGAGCGAATGCCCAGCGAGTTGCAATTGGTTTTGCGTTGGCGGTTCCAAATGGGAATGACTTACAAGCAAATTGGCCTGACCCTCGAGAGGTCGGAAGACGACGTGCGGATGTTGATCAAACGTTGTTTGGCTCGAATGAAAACGGAGGTATTCCCGAATGGATCGAGCGACTGATGCCGTGGAAGGAGGTCGAAGTTCGTCGCAGGTGGGCGCTGGGGACATCACTCGCATTCGAGAGTGGATGGATCGACCCGACTGGGATGTGTTGGATGACGCGTCCGAGTTGAAACAAGACAAGGCAGAGTGTTTGCAATTGCTCGCGCAAGCGCCAGCGGGGAAGCACGTTATGGGGACGGCTAAGCAGCGGTTTACCAACGCCCGCTTTTTAGGAGCCGGTGCATTTGGGATCGTGTTTTCTGTACGCGATGAATTGCTCGGACTTGGGGTGGCGATCAAGTTGCTGCGTCCATCGAAGAGCAACTCTTTGGAACTGCAGGCTCGGTTTGTCGGTGAGGCTCAATCGACGGCGGCTTTGAGTCATGCGAGTATTGTTCGCGTTTTTGATACCGGGCAGCTAGGCGGGCTACCGTATTTTACTTGCTCTCTTTTTGAAAGCGGTACACTTGCCGATCGGATAAGTAAAAAAGGCTCAGCGTTATCGATCCGACAATCTGCGTGGGTGATGTCGAAGGTTGCAGATTCGGTCGAGTTTGCGCACGTCAAAGCAATCCTGCACCGAGACTTGAAACCGAGCAATATCCTTTTGAAGCCGAGCGAACTCGAGGACACTGAGCAGTTTGGATTCGAACCCATCTTGACCGACTTTGGGTTGGCAAAACGATTGGATGAGACAGAGGCGGGAAAGAATCTGACCTGCGAAGGGCGCGTGCTTGGAACCGCAAGATACATGTCGCCGGAGCAAGCAAGGGGTGCGCTCTCCGAGATCGGTACCACTTCCGATGTGTTTTCGCTGGGAACCATACTCTATCAATTGCTTGTTGGGCAGGTGCCGTTTGACGATCTGCTCGATCAAAACGTTCGATTCAAGATCGCCAACACCGACCCGATTGCTCCGCGCCGAATCGATCCGACCGTACCCAAGGATCTTGAAGCAGTGGTTCTCAAGTGTTTGGCCAAGAGCCCAAGCGAACGTTATCCATCCGCTCGCGAACTTAGACTCGATTTGGAACGTTTCTTGAGAGGCGAGCCGGTTGAAGCCAAACGGAGCACTCTTTTCCGAAGGGGCAGTTACGCGGTTCGCAAGCACCCGATGGTTGCGAGCTTGTTAGCTGGCGCAGTGGCAGCAAATTGCATCGCGGTGGTTGGCTTGTCGGCCGCGCTTCAACGGGCCGAAGCAGCCAGAGAAGTCGAAAGGGTAGCCAAAATAACTGTCATTTCGGCCAAGGATCGAGAGCAGATTGCCTTGGCCGAGATTGTGTCTATCTATTCGGATCTAGCAGATAAAGTTTTTGCCGGTTCGAGGGTCAAAGACGACGTGATGTTGGCGTCACTAGGGCAGTCGATCAAGATTGTGGAAGGCTTCGTTCGTGAGAATCCCAAAAACGACCGCATCCTACACTGTTTGAGTGTGCTAAAACACTACGAATCCATCGCTTATCAACGATTTGGAAAACCAGAAAACTATATAGCCTCGCGCGAGTCTGTGCTGAGGATCTTGGATAGGCTGTTGGAACGCCATCCAGGAAACGAGCGGTATCGGCACCAGCGTTTCCATTCTCAACTGATCCTAGCTGAGTGGATGGTAAGCTCGACAAAAATCAAATCGACCTATACGAGTCTCAACGGTGTTGAGCTATTGCAAACAGCACACGCTGAAATTGAGAGTCTTGTCCGCGACTTCCCTAGCAATATTTCTTATCAAGACGCGTTTGCATCTTCTAAGCTACACTTCGCGCTAATAGTACCTCATTCTGCAGATGTTCGTCGAAGAATGATCTGTGAAACGGTGGACCATTCCGAGCAATTGTGGCGGCAATTTCCAGACCAACCTTTGCTCGCAAAACATGCCATTAGGGGCCTCTCAATATTAGCGAAAGACGAACTCGACCAATTCAATAGCGAACAGGCCTATACGTTGTGGATGCGGGCAGACGCGTTGTATACTGAGGCTTGGAAGCCGAGTCAGGATGAACTTTGGGTAACGCAAGAACGAACTCCTTTGCTTGAATTGGAGATCGATGTTTTGGTTGACAACAATCGATTTAAGGATGCTCTGATCGCGATCGAAGAACTGGAACACAATTACATGGTTCTGTTAGATGCCGCCAATTTTAAGACTTATATTCTTCGCTCGATCTTTTATTCCGGCCTCAAACGAATATCGATTGCGAGCTTGTCGTGCGATTACGAATTGGACAAAAAGTCGCGTAGCCGACTCGTTGAATTCGTCTTGTCCCATCGAAACGTCGCTGGCTTCCTGAAAGACCTTCGTGGGATCAGCACGCGTGACTGGATTCCAAGCGAAGTCGAAATGCTTTTGGTAGAAGAGGGAGTTGGAGATGCTTCCAAGTGAAACAGTACCATGACGTTTCCATTGGCAAAGCGCTAGGCGCAGGTTTCTTTAAGGCGATCGGCACAATGAAAAGTACCGTAGGATGGGACGATTGTCCCAGTCCGTTGATTCGTTCGGGACCATGATTCCAAACTTCGACTGGTATAACACAGCCTGCCGCAGGCCTAAACACCTATGAGTAGCGAGATACCTGTAGCGATTTACCCTTTAAAAAAGCACACGTCTTAGACGTGTGCTTTTTGGATGTAGGACGGGACAGTAAGACAGGACAGGAGGACGGGACGATGGTCCCATCCTACGGTGCGGCTTAGCTCACCGACTTGATCGTCTTGACGAGTCGCGAGATGATCTTGTATGGATCGGCCTGCGAGTTCGGACGACGATCTTCCATGTATCCCTTGTAGCCAGCGTTCATGAAGCTGTGTGGGATTCGGATTGAGGCACCGCGGTCTGCAACGCCATAGCTGAACTTGTCAATCGATTGCGTTTCGTGCAAGCCGGTCAAACGCAAATGGTTGTCTGGACCGTAAGCGGCGATATGCTCGTCGCGAAACTTGTCAAACGCGGCCATAAGCTTTTCGAAGTACTCTTTGCCACCTTGTTCACGAAGAACCATGGTCGAGAAATTGGTGTGCATCCCAGAGCCGTTCCAGTCACCCTTGATCGGTTTGCAGTAGAGCTCGATGTCAAGACCGTACTTTTCGGCATGTCGGAACAGCAGGTAACGCGAGATCCACATGTCGTCGCAAACCTTCTTGGAACCCTTTGCGAAGATCTGATACTCCCATTGCCCCTTGGCAACTTCAGCATTGATTCCCTCGAGATTGATTCCGGCATCGAGACAAATATCGATGTGTTCTTCGACGACTTGGCGAGCAATATCGCCAACGTTCTTGTAGCCGACCCCTGTGTAATAGGGTCCTTGCGGTGCTGGATAACCAGCTTCCGGGAATCCAAGTGGGCGACCGTCTTCGTAGAAGAAGTACTCTTGCTCGAAGCCGATCCAGAGATCAGCCATTTCTTCCACTGTGTTTCGGAAATTGGATGGGTGTGCTTCGCCGTTGGGCAACATGACTTCGCACATCACCAAAAAGCCATTGAGCCGAGTGCTATCTGGGTAGAGAGCAACTGGCTTCAAAATACAATCGGAACTCCTGCCTTCGGCTTGTTGGGTAGAACTGCCGTCGAAGCCCCACAGCGCTAAATCGGCAACGCTAGTTGGCGCCGTATCTACGATCTTGGTCTTGCTCCGCAGATTTGGTTCTGGCAAATAACCATCCAACCAAACGTACTCTAGCTTAAATTTCTTGTCCTTGGACATTGAGCTACAACTCTCTCATACTTGAGGTACTAACGAAGTTCATTTGGTTCGCATTTCCGCGACTCCTGCGTGGAAACAACACATGCATTCACGCTTGCATGTCCGCCGTCCAACCGACATCAGCCCACTCTTTAACGGTATGCCTACCCAAAACACGCCGCGAAAAAATCTCCTGCCCAATTGGCTGTTGCACAGACTCGTTAAGTTGCCGATTCCTGTTTGCCGAAACCGAACTCGAAATCCGATACAAGGAGCACATCCTTGGGTGACTGATGTTAAGCTGGTATTGCCTAACCGAAACATACATTACCCGCCTAATTAAAGCTCAGCAAGCGACCCGCAAAGTTTCTTTAATCCAACCACTCTCTGATTACTTTGACTTATCATGCACGCAGCACCTCTCCTCCTGTGCGTATTGGCCATCATGGCGATCGCGTATCGATTCTACAGCGTATTTTTGGCGACCAAGGTTGCTTGTAATGACCCCAGGGTAGTGACGCCTGCGGTTCGGCTCAATGATGGCCAGAATTACCACCCGACCAATCGATGGATTCTATTTGGCCATCACTTTGCTGCGATCTCGGGGGCAGGACCGCTGATCGGTCCGGTGTTAGCGATTCAATTTGGGTATATGCCTGGATTGATTTGGTTGGTGATTGGAGTTTGTTTAGCGGGTGCGGTGCAAGATTTTTTGGTTTTGAGCGCGAGTGTTCGCTTTGAGGGGAAGTCGCTGGCTCAAATGGCAAGGGAATTGATGGGACCTCGAGTGGGCTTGGTGGCTTCGGCGGCCATTCTGTTCATTGTCATCATTGCCTTGTCAGGGCTCGGGATTGTCGTTGTCAAAGCTCTTGGTGGTGAGAGGGTGGCGATGTTTCCAGGCGCAACCATCCGCTATCCAGGTGAGCTCGAACCGAAAACTTCGGCAGGCGTGACTCGGATCCAAGTTCCGCCGGGTTCGACGATCGTGTATCCGCGTGGGGAGTTCACGAGAAGTGAGACCTTTATGGTTCAAGTCCCGACCCATGCGGAACTCAAACCGATGGATGGATCGTTCGTGGTTCCTGATAAGTCGTTTGAGT
>JBBRGW010000086.1:0-11175 GCA_038223525.1 Pirellulales bacterium | reverse complement strand
GATCTCTTTTTCGTCGTGGATATGTCCAAAAGCCATAATCCGCGGCTTGATCCGTTCCTCTACGTGTCTTCGAAGCGATTTCGAGCCGACATGCACCGGTTCGCGTGTGTCGAAATCGCGAGTCAAATCCAAAATCCCTTTAGGCGGTCCATGGGTAATCAAGATATCAATATCGTCGGGTATCGATTGCCAAATCGGGTCTAGCTCTTCGCGGGGCTTCATATAAGCCCAATTGAAAAACTTTGGCGTGTAGGGCGATCCGAAAATTTTCAATCCCTGCCACTGCGTTTGCTCATGGATCAAGAACTGGACCGTCGGATAGTCAGTCGGTTTAACCAAGCCTTGTTCGATTGCAGTGGAGTGATTTCCTGGTACAAAAATCTTCGATGGTATATCGAGGGCCGCATACCACTCGAAGAACGCCCTCGCCTCTGTTTCGTTCGTCCATGCGTCTCCACTTTCCGATTCGTCACCGCAATGGATCACTAAGTCAGCGTCCGGAGCTTTGAGCTTTTCATGTTGACAATGCGTGTCTGAGATAAACCAGATTTTCATAAACGCTTCCAAAAGAGTTAATGCAGGGTCTATGCGAATCGGATTTCAAAAGCTCTTTCGAGAGTATTCCTGGCAATGCAAGATTCATTCTTCCATTTTGTCACGTTCGCAAATGCGGCGGCAGGCAAAGCATCTCCGAAAATCGAGCCTTGGGTAGGGACAGCGTTGAGCACCGCTCGCAAACCTGCTATCTCATCCTCATTTGGGTTTGCGTTCAATGAGTCGCTAGGGAATAGCAATCGATCTAATCGCGGAAC
Source organism: Pirellulales bacterium (assembly GCA_038223525.1). Taxonomy (GTDB): domain Bacteria; phylum Planctomycetota; class Planctomycetia; order Pirellulales; family Pirellulaceae; genus JBKCUI01. Next base: position 10,363 of record JBBRGW010000086.1, on the reverse strand, counting down.
GCAAACACCGCTCAACGCCGATTGGAGCAAATCGACGTGGACGACAATCGCGCTAAGAATTGGATTGCAGAGCAACGCGATCACGCGAGAGGCGTCATCAATACAGCCGGTGTCTACAATCCTGCCATTGAAGCCCGCTTGGCCATGGCTCACCATTCCAAAGTCGATATTGCGCAATCTCAATTGCTCAGCAAACTGCTGCAGTAAGTAATCGGATGTGTGGGATTTGATGATGCCAATGATCTTGATAAGCCCCAATTGCCCCTCTGGGAAAAGCATGCCCATGATCGCGTCACCCACCTTCTGTGGCTTGCCATAAAGTGGCGATACGTGTGGCGAAAGCGACGGGCCGGCGTTCACTTCGACAACAGCCCCTTTTTGTTCCGCGAGTGGGCGACTGATATCGGTTGCCAACACATCCAGTCCTGCGATATCCAATCCAACGACTCTGGCAGCGATGACTGCCTGCTCTGCCGTTTCCGGATGCACAGCATCGGTGCAGTCCGTTGTTAAATCACCGGTGCGACGAACGGTTACTACCTGATCCTTTTTCGGAATCGAACCGACGGTGAGTCCTTGCTTGTTCAGTTCGATGAGCGCTGGAGCGCTCAACAGCAAGGTTCCAAGCTGGTCGTTGTATGCTTCGCCGCGTCGCGGGTCGGAGTTGACGATGTCAACCAACTCCTTGATCGTCAAGACACCGTCGCCAATCACACACTCGCTGTGCCCTTTGGCTGCCGCGACGAGCCGATTCCCGACTACCAACAATCGATGATGCTGGCCTAGTGCGTACTGCTCGACCAAAATGTCGGTCGTCTCACCTGCCTCGACGGCGAAGTCATAGGCCTGCATGATTTCCGCTTGGGTGGTCAACTCGATGGAGATGCCGCGTTGGTGGTTGGCACTACAGGGTTTGACGACGACCGGAAACCCAATTTCTTGAGATGCAACCCACGCGTCTTCTGCGCTGCTGACAGCTCGCCCATGCGGTACGGGGACACCCACTTGGCGAAGCAAACGTTTGGTCAGATCCTTGTCGCTTGCAATGGCCTCTGCAATGGCACTCGTTGCGTCCGTCTCCGCTGTCCAAATCCGTCGCTGGTTTTTACCTTCTCCGAGCTGAACAAGGGAACCGCTGTTAAGGCGAGTGTAAGGGATACTTCGACGGCGAGCTGCTCGCAGAATTGCACGCGAGCTTGGCCCCAAGCGCACGTCATCTGCAAAGTCAAATAGCTCTCGGACTTTAACTCCGAGCGGAAAAATATCGACGGAATCTGCATCCATGAGTTCCGTCGCCAAAACGAAGCAACGTTCGCTGAGGGCTTGCTCCTCCATCTCCATCGCCAATACCGTAGCTGCCTTGGATTCGGCAGAACCCCGCCGCTCGATTCCGATATTCTCACGATTAACAGGGACACCTGCCATCGCTGAAAACCAGCGCGAACATGCAAGCCAAAGTTCGGGTTCGGTACTCAGCACTCGCATTTCATCCACAATGCTCGACGCATTGGATATGCTCTGTGGGTGACTGATGGCAAATTGTTTTGCGTCTACAAAAATCGCTAGCTTGTTGGCGATACCATTCGACCGTTCCAAGCAATTCACGAGAGATGGATTCGAATAGTGGACTTCGAGCATGGCCGAAGAGGACCAGCGATTGGGACCACGAAGGGCAACGAATTGATACGTTCGCATCAGGCAGTGCAAAAATGGCGGATTGAAGCATTATAAACTCGAAAAGAACTCGAATTCTTCTGCGTAGTGTACCTGAAATCTGCCTACTTGAGTTTCGAGATCGGACGAAATCGAATGACGTTCGATTCGGTGGGTTTCGGCTTCTGGGTTTCAATGCCTGAAACCAATTGGATGGGATTACGACTCGATTTCGACAACTCGATTGCTACAGCGGATACCGCACTGTTTTGATCTTCTGGAAGTCGAATACGATTTCTTGCCTCGGGTTGCTTGGCTGCTTGCCGTTCCATTGCGACTCGATCGTCTGGATCCAAAAGTGTAGGAGTCCATCGAGGATTACTATCTAGTTCTTCGGGCGCATTGAGAGGTTGCATCCCGATATTCCCTCGCGGTGCTAGCGTCGAAGGGATTGGAGGGGCGCTATCGAATACCGGTTTGAAGCCGCTAGTTTCGTTGTGAGTCGCATTGCTACCAAGTGCCACTGCATCGCGCGGTGGGAGGGGATTATTCGAGACGGAACTATTTGGGTTACTCAAACTGGATGCGGTCTCTCTGCTCTTTGGACTTGGCTCACGATCGATTGCAACCAGCGGAATGGTCTGGACTCTATTTGGAGTTTCGACATTTGCATTTTCTAGCGAGCGCTGCGAAGCGTCGATCGAGTTGGTACTCAGTTTAGGACGCACGTTCGCGTCTGGATCTGCGTAGAAATTGTTTACTGGAGGCATAGCCTGCATGTTGGGCATCACCGGCGGTGCTGCGTTTGGATTCAAATTGTTTGTCGGAGCAGAGAACTGTGGATTACCGTACGCGGGTGTTGATTGGTAATTCGATCCGGGATTGTAACCGCCCAGTGCGGCGTTTCCGTTCGCAGCGTTGGGAACCGAAGAATAGGTGGGAGGTCCAACAGGGGTCACTGACGCGGCTCCTGGAATATTTGGCACATTCATTTGGTTAGTCTGTGGAGGGCACATGCCATTCGAACAGGCCGCGTTAGATGGCAACCACGCGGCAGTTGGAACCACTCCGGAACCAATGGCTCCTGACCCGACGGCTTGAGTCGGCCAACCTACATTAGGGACATTTGCGTAGTTGGGAACGTTGGCGTAGTTGGTCGCGTAGGTTTGTCCGCCGTAGTATGCTTGCTGAGAAGCGTAGGGCTGACCGGCGGCGGCCGGATTGTATTGCATGGTCGTCATAGGCATTGTGGAGGATGGCATCCCGCTGGAAACTCCAGCGCCACCGACAGGGGCCATCGACGCCTGTGGACCAACGACAGGCATGCCTGCGTTAGGAATGCTTTGAAAACCAGGATAGGTTGGCGCGTTGGCCAATCCTGTTGGATTGTAACCAGGGCCGGTGATAGAGGGCCATCGATTCGCCTGCATACCGTAGTCCCCGAGCAAAGGGCGAGGCGCGATGACGGGTTGGCGTTGCGTAGTGTATTGGTAGGAAGTGCACGGCTGTAAGCTTGTGACCACAGAACCGTACCGAGGGTCATACGCTGTCACCGGTCGGTAATAAGTAACGGGCGTTCGAGCCCATTGCGAATCGTATGCTGCTGTCGGCAATTGAGCTGCGACAGTCTGAGGAAATCCTGGGGGCAACAAGGGGGCGTTGTTGTTGGGTGCATAGCTGCCATATCCAAGCGTCTGGGTGGTATTTGCAGTCGCACTTAGATTGCCGTTTAAATTGGCATAGACTGGTGGCACGTAGCCTAATGACGGGTACGCCCCTGGTGAGTATGCTGACACTTGGCCGTTCACGGGAACGGGCGTTCCCACTGGGTACGCAGGGAGTCGCCGACCGAGTATCGAGTCCAGCCACTGACCCGCTTGGCTAGTTTGGGAGTGTACCGTAGTTGCAAAACAAGCAGCGGTAGCGACTATCAATAAACCTTTGCGGTTCAGCTTCATGGGGTCAATTCCTTTTTGGGCAAAATGAGGCAACTTGCAAACGGCGAAAAAAGGGACCGAGGGCAGGTGTGCTTAATGAGATGCCACACCAGGGTACAGGGTCAACAAAAACATGAACTAATATTTTCGATTCGAGAGAGAACAGCGGAGTTCGGTTCCGCTGGTAACGGTCGTAACAATTGCAATGAGGTCCAAGTTGGGCAAGTCGACTCCATTAAAAAATCAGAATCCATCGTATAATCCCCGATGGGACAGGTGGTCCTATCGGATAGGCTGTCCGGTATGGGGATGCAAACAATGGTCCAATGACATCTATCCGAATGGGACGTCATCCGAGGACTATTTAGCTTGGTATAGCCTCGCGTTTCCAACGGTCGAAGGGAACAGTACCTTCTATGGAGTACCGCCTAAAAGCATCTTCGAAAAGTGGCGGGACACCTCCGCCGAGACATTTCAATTTAGCTTCAAATTCCCTCGCAAGATCTCGCATGAACTGCGGTTGGTGCGATGCGACGTAGAGCTTGATGAATGGCTCGATCGATTGTCTGTACTTCAAGCTGCTAATCGGCTCGGCCCAACTTTCTTGCAGTTGGCACCATCCTTTTCTTTCGCCTATTTTACCCAGCTTGAAACGTTTTTGCGAAAGTTGCCGGGCGATTGGCCATGGGCTGTCGAAGTACGGCATCAAGACTGGTTTGATAACGCAGACAAAGAATTCCAATTGAACGGGCTGCTCCAAGAACTTGGGATCGATCGCGTTTTGTTTGACTCCCGACCACTGAACTCGCTTTCCGCATCGGATGCTACCGAGGAAGCGTCTCAAACAAGAAAGCCCAAGAGTCCCTTTCGAACGACCGTAACCGGTCGGCGCCCCATGGTGCGACTGATCGGCAGAAACGATGCGGCAGAAGTGATTACGTACTGGGAATGGTGGTCCGAGCAGATTGCTGCGTGGATTGGACAAGGCTACCAGCCTTGGATTTTTACGCACGCGCCGGACGATGCGTTTGCACCTGGGCTTGCGAGAATATTGCATGAGTTAGTGCGATTGCATTTGCCTGAGTTGCCTGCCTTGCCAGATCTGCCTGCCCTGCTAGACCAGCCTAACCTGCGACGTCAAAGCGAGATCGTCAAGGAACCGCCAAGCGATTGGGAACAATTAAGGCTCTTTTAAGCGTAGAGTCTTGAGGATTGCGCGGGGTCTACTTCGCCTGCGGAACGTAACGTGTATATTGTCGGATCGACCCAAGTCTGGATTGGTTTCCAAATTGGATTGTTTTTTTAGCAAAAAAGGGCTTTAACTATGGGCGGTGTTGTTATCGGTTTGGTTGTAATGGGCACGATTGTGCTCCTCTTTTGCTTTTACTTGGTCTCTCTCTACAACAATCTCGTCACCCTCAAGAATCGATTCGCCAACGCGTATGCACAGATCGATGTTCAGCTCAAGCGGCGATATGAGTTGATCCCCAATTTGGTCGAGACGGCCAAAGGGTACATGAAGCACGAAACAGCGACACTCGAAGCGGTCATCAAGGCTCGCAACACGGCTTTTTCTGCCGGCCAGCAAGCCGCCGCAAACCCCGGCGACCCCAATGCAATCCAAAACCTCTCAACCGCAGAAGTGGCTTTGGCAGGATCTCTCAATAAATTCATCGGGCTTGCAGAAGCGTATCCCGATCTCAAAGCTAATCAAAACATGCTGGCGCTCCAGGAAGAATTGACCAGCACGGAAAACAAAGTTTCCTACGCGCGTCAAGCCTTTAACGATGCCGTTGCCTCGTACAACATCGCATGCGAATCCTTTCCCGGAAATCTGGTTGCCGGCTTTGGTCGATTCACACCTGCAAAGATGTTTGAAATCACCGCACCTGCGGAGCGAGAAGTCGTCAAGGTTCAGTTCTAGACGAGGAACGCGATCGTGGATTTCTTTCAACATCAAGATCAAGCTCGGCGCAATAGCAGGCTTCTGATCGTCTATTTCGTGGTGACCGTAGTAATGGTGATCACGGCAGTTTACTTCGCATTGATCGGAATCCTCGAATTGACAACGCGGGGAACGGAGCATCCCGTCCATATCTTGGAATGGCATCCGCAACTGCTAGCTTGTGTTGTCGGATCGGTTTTAACGCTGATCGCCACGGGCAGCATTTACAAAACATGGATGCTGGGCAGCGGAGGGGAACACGTGGCGGTCTCTTTGGGAGGTATTCAAGTTCCTGCCAATTCTCGCAACCTCGAAGAGCGCATACTGCTCAATGTCGTGGAAGAAATGGCCTTGGCCGCCGGGACGCCTGTCCCTCCGGTTTATCTGCTTCAAGATGAGCTGGGTATCAATGCGTTCGCGGCCGGAACCACACCGCAGAACGCAGTCATCGGAATCACTCGCGGCGCGATCCAAACCTTAACACGAGATGAGCTGCAAGGAGTCATCGCGCATGAATTCAGCCATATCCTCAACGGCGATATGCGATTAAATTTGCGACTGATCGGTTTGCTGCACGGTATTCTGATCATCGCTTTGCTCGGTTACATGTTGATTCGGGTTTTGATCCAGTTTCCGACCCGATCCTCACGCAGCGACAATGAAGGGAAAAGCGCAATTGGGATTGTCGCTGCACTTTTCTTGGTCGGAGGATCGCTGGTGGCGATCGGTTACATCGGAGTGTTTTTCGCAAACTGGATTAAATCAGCCGTTTCGAGACAACGAGAATTTTTGGCGGACGCCTCTGCAGTTCAATTCACCCGAAATCCTAGCGGCATCGCCGACGCGCTCAAGAAAATCGGCGGCTGGTCGCAACATGCCAAGTTAAAATCGGCGCGAGCTACCGAAGCGAGCCATATGTTCTTTGGTAGCGGCGTCGCAACTCTCATGTTTGCAACCCATCCGCCGCTGCAGGTTCGAATCAAACGTATCGAGCCGCGGTTCGACGGGAAATTCGAAGTGACGAACGAAGTGAAACATTCGTTGTCCGATTTGATCGACCCTAGATCCTTGTCCATGCAATTGGCACCCAACGATAGCGCGACGCATCGATCCGCACAATCCGGCGCAGATCTGATGGAATCCAACCCCCAAACTGCTGTCGATGTGATTGGTGAACCAACGCAAGCACACATCGATCACGCGCACGGTCTCATTGAAGAGCTTGATGAACGCATCGCAATGGGAGTCCGGGACCCACTCGGTGCCGTTGCCATGATCTACGGCTTGCTGCTCGCGCCCAGCGGTGACGAAACCCGCTCCTCGCAATGGCTCGAACTGGAACAAACTTGCGACCCACGCGCATTGGCCGAACTCAAACGGTTGCTACCACGCATCGACAAATTAAAGGTCGAACAACGATTGCCAATCGTCTGTTTGTCATTGCCTGCGTTGCATGAAATGTCCCCTCCGCAATTCAATGCCTTTCGTCAAACGGTTCGCAAACTCATTGAAGCGGATCGCAAGTGGTCGATATTTGAGTTTGCGGTTCAGCGTTTTATCACCAAGCGATTGGTTCAACGATTGAGTTCAGATCGTATCAAAGCACCTCCACAGCTAAACTTCGCCAAAACAAAAGATGCTTTTCAGGTGGTGTTGTCTTCCTTGGCTTACGTGGGCGACAATCAAGGAGATCCTAAAAATGCATTTGAAAAAGGGGGCGCGGTAGTTCGGCCAGCTTTGGGTGCAATGGAGTTGTTGCCACAAGACAAATGCAAACTGCGAGATCTCGATTTGGCACTGGACTCGCTTTCCAATGTTGCTCCAAAGATTCGAAAATTGCTGCTGGACGCTTTTGCAGAGTGCATCGCTGCTGACCAAAATGTCACCCTGGACGAAACCGAGCTTTTGCGAGTGATCTCGGATGCATTAGGTTGCCCAATGCCGCCGATCATCGCGAGGGGATCGATAAAGCCCTTGCAAGGAACGAGTGCTAGGCAGCACTAAACACCTGCGCAGAAGTTTCTTCGACTAATTCACGTAGCAGCGTCTCTCCGAGACGCTGATTTCCGCGAGTCTCGGAGAGACTCGCCTACGTGTTTGCACGCTTACTTGTGCAGGGCTGCTTAGTGCTAAAAAATGGAAGTTCCTTGGACGTCCGCAACCTAAACATCAAGCTGCACAAAACGGAGAAGACTTAAGACCTTTGGTGCTAGTGCTTCGTCCAGATTAAAAACGTGGGTTGGCAAACTTAGTTGCACGACGCTCCGCGTCGTGATTCCTACGACGCGGAGCGTCGTACAACTTAGGGCGTACCCCAAAATAAAGACTGGACAGAGCACTAGGTAGCGATTGACTGGCATAAAACCATCGGTTGGCTTACGCCGCTCGGCGATTAGCTACAGGTGGTTTGGTATTTTTGATGCCGACTTCCGACGTGAAGTTTTTGCCTTGAAGTCCGTTCACATCGACCTTAAAGGTTCGTTCGGCAAAATAAAAATCAACATAGCCCGACGCTTTCAAAAAAATTAAAATTTGACTTTTGAATTGCATGCGTTTAGAACTTCAACATCAAGATCGACTCCCCTCTCGATTGAATTCTTGATTTGCCCCATAGAGAACGCTATTACCTTCGGAGCTTTGCATGCCAGAGATTGCGCCTGAGTTGAAGAGTGCACTAGATCAGTTTCGAGTTGATTTCGAGAAACTTCGGAACGAGATCGGGAAAGTGATTGTCGGTCAACAACCGATTGTCGATGGCGTCCTGCTCGCCTTGGTTGCTGGCGGCCACGTTTTGCTCGAAGGCGTTCCCGGCTTGGGAAAGACGATGCTCGTTCGAACGCTAGCAAGTGCCTTGGATGCCAAGTTTTCTCGAATCCAGTTCACACCGGACTTAATGCCCGCGGACTTGGTCGGCACTACGATTATGGTAGAGGGAGAGGGAGGGAGTCGAAACTTTCGATTTGAACGCGGGCCAATCTTTGCCAACGTTGTGCTAGCCGACGAAGTCAATCGCGCGACCCCTAAGACACAGTCGGCGATGTTGGAAGCCATGCAAGAACGGAGCGTTACGGTAGCTGGCATCACGCACCAACTCGATCGCATGTTTTTCGTTTTGGCTACGCAAAACCCTCTTGAGATGGAGGGGACGTACCCGTTACCGGAAGCCCAACTCGATCGCTTCTTGTTCAAGTTGATCGTGCCGTTCCCAACAGCCTTAGAGATTGAAACCATTCTCGACCGGACAACGGAATCCAGTACGCCTGAGGCTCAACCGTTGTTCGATCCAAAGCGAATTTTGGAAATGTCGGCTCTTTCCCGGCGCATCCCTATCAGTGATGAAGTGCGAAGGCATGCGATTCATTTGGTGATGGCAACTCACCCAGACCATGAACTGGCGACCTCGATGACGAAGCGTTTTGTTCGCTTCGGGAGCAGTCCACGGGGTGCTCAGTCATTAATCTTGTCCGCCAAGATCAATGCTATTCTCGACTACCGTTATCACGTATCGCGTGCGGATATCGATGCGGTCGCGATCAATTGTCTGCGGCACCGGGTGTTGCTCAACTTCGAGGGGCAAGCGGAGGATGTTAAGACGGATGACGTCATCACTGATATCCTTAAGAATCTCGGTAAAATGAAAGCCGCATGAGCCTATTCGACACGGACTTTTTAAAGAAGCTCGAATACCTCTCGTTGGTTTCCCGACGTGTATTTCGAGGACGTCTACTGGCTCAACGTCGCACGAAGCAACTCGGAGGTGGCATCGAGTTTGCAGACCACCGCGAGTACACTCCGGGTGACGATTTGCGTTATCTCGATTGGAACGTGTATGCGCGGTATGGCGATCTCCTTTTGAAACGATTTCAGGAAGAGGAGGATCTCCATGTGTATATCTTGCTGGACGCTTCCAAGAGCATGGACTCGGGTTCGCCGAACAAGTTCGATTATGCCCGCCGCATCGCTGCAGCTTTGGCTTACATCGCGCTCGCGGATCTCGATCGGGTTAGCATCATGGCCTATGCGGACAAATCGCTGGAAGTGCTTCCGTTAACGCGTGGCAAAGACAGAGTCCTGAGCGTCCTCAAATTCCTGGAGAATTTAAAAACCGCTGGGACGTCGACGGATCTCGCTGCTGTTGCTAAATCATTGGTCAATCGAGCGCAACGGACGGGGCTGGTGGTGATCATTAGCGACCTCTACGACCAAGAAGGTTTTCGAGGCGGAGTCGACCTTTTGCGGCACCGACGATTCGAACCACACGTCATACAAGTCCATACAACCGAAGAAGCCAATCCTACGTTTCTTGGCGATATCGAATTGGATGAAATAGAGACGGGGCAACGCCGCAAGATCACCGTGACGGAGCGAAAGCTAAAGCAGTACCGTCAGCTTTTTGCGGAGTTCCTTTCGGCGATCGAAACCTATTGCAAAACTTATTCCCTTTCGTGCACGCGTTCGACAACTGACTTGCCCTTTGACGAGTTGATCATGCGTATGATGCGGGCTTCCGGAATCCAGAGCTAGAGAAAACGCCCATGTTTGAGTTTGCCAATCCAGTGCTTGCTTGGTGGGCCGCGCTTACCGTGCCCATCATCTTGATCTATATCATCAAGGTGCGGTTGAGACGTCGACCGGTATCCACTCTTTTGTTTTGGAACCAGCTTTTCGACGAAAAGAAGCCTCGAGCCTGGTGGCAGCAGTTGAGACACTGGCTATCGCTCCTATTGCAGCTAGCTTTTGTGCTGCTGTTGGTTGGCGCGCTAGTGGACCCGCTTTGGAGTTGGCAAAAAAATGCACAACGGCGAATTGTTCTCATCTTAGATAATTC
>JBBRGW010000085.1:0-11333 GCA_038223525.1 Pirellulales bacterium | reverse complement strand
GCGAGCAGCCCCGCTACCACCACCACCACCACCACCACCACCCGCTGCCAATCGCTTGTTGAGCTGAGCAACGATCTCGGAGAGGTCCACTGAGCCATCTTTGTTCGTATCGTAATCGGCGAAGCTATTCTTCATCCGTTCATTATCGGCCACCTCGACAAGACTTAGTTTTCCATCGGTGTTGGTATCCATGCGTGAAAGCATCATTGCAGCAATAGCGGCAGGATCCATTCCTCCACCACCAGCACCAGCACCCGGCCCACCAGCACCGACGCCAGCTGGACCAGCACCACCACGAGGACCACTTGCTCCATCTTGTCGGCCCATCGATTCGGTTGACTTTGGAGCTTCTGCTGCGATCTTGGCCATTTGTTCGCGATTGTCAACTTCGACGATTTCTGGGATTTCCATCTTGTCGAGATGGTTACGAGGATCCAGTACAACCATGTCCTTTTCGCCGATACCACTGCTTATGGTTACAAATTTGTCGTTGGTGACGCCGATTTTGATCTCTTTCGTAACCCAATCCTTGCCCTCTTTTACTAAAGCAAAGTGATGCTTCTTGGTTTCATAAACGGCATGAACCGGCAATTGCAATGCATTTTCAATCTGTTCGACATAGATTCGGACTTCTGCGGTCATGCCTGTTCGAATCTCTTGTGGTGGGTCCTTGATTTGCACGATGACTACATATTCTTTAACGCTCGGCCCCCAAAAGTTTCCTTGCTCTGCGTATTTGTTTACTTTGGTTACAACTCCCAAAAGCTCATCCGCCGCCGCCCCCACACTAATCTTGACCGGCATTCCATCGCGAATCAGCGTGATTCGTGATTCGTTCACTTTCGCTTTGACCTGCATCCGAGTCGGATCCGGTAGCAAGAAGATGGTTTGCTGTTCGCGAACCAAGGCTCCAGCCGTGACGACGAAATCGGAACTTCCCCGTCCTCCCTGCTTGTTTGCATACACGACTTGCCCGTCGGCAGGAGCAAGCACCGCGCACGCTTTGATTTGAGTCTGAATTTCTTGAAGCTTATCCTTTTCTTCGATCAAGGTACTCTTGTCCGAAGCCAGCTTGGCTCGAGCGGTTTCGATATCGCTATCGAGTTGGACCAACATTTTTTCTTTGGTTAGTTTATCCAGGACTCGCAATCGCCCTTGATGGGATTCGAGATTGCTTTGGGCATTTTGAACGGCAAACTGTTCGGATTCAATCTGAAGGGCTTTGAGCGTTCCTTTGGCGGCAAGACGTTCGGCGCTTTGCAAAGACAGTTCGGTTTTGCGAAGATCCTGCTGGGCCAGAGCAATTTGACTCAAAATGGCTTTTTGCTCAGTCAGATAGGTTCCTTCGAGATATTCTTGCTTTGCAATGGCTGCTTTGCTCACCGCAGCGTTGCTATTGATAACGTTGGAATCGGCGGTGCTTACCACGATCCTCTGATTTTTGACATCTTGCTCCAAAGCGGACGAATCCAATTGGCAAAGCGTTTCTCCCTTCTTTACAATCGCTCCCTCAGCGACCAGCGAAAGAATAGGAGTTCCGCTGCCACCGCGCCCCTTAACTTCGCACTTCACCTCGTTGTTGCTGCTGCTTTCGATTTCGCCCTGCTCGAGAACGATATGATCAAAAGGCCCACGAACCACTTCGTGCAAAAGCGGATCGTCGATCGAGGCGGTGTACATTCCCGAACCTTTGGATTGCCACCATGCGTAACCACCGAGCCCGCAAATCGCGACCGCAGCAACCAAAAAGAAGATAACTTTGATGGAGCCGCGTCGAAACTGCGGGCGTCCGCTTAGATGGGATTTCATTTTGATTGGGAGGGTTAAATGCTGAGGGTGGGCGACTGGTTTCACGAAAAAAGCGTCAACAACAAAAACATTATCTCTAGCTGACAACTTTAATGCCATAAGGAAAAGGCTGATTCATGCCTTTCGTCGCAAAGAATGTACGGGTATCGCTTCTAACCCCAGAGATTTAAAAAGTTTCGAGCAAATATAGAAAAACCCTGCGAAACCCCACGGCAGACCAGTATATATTGGCTTTTTCCTGCGAAGTACGCGCTTGGCAGCGGGCCAAGTTGTTTGGGGAGATCGAGGCTCCTATTTAGCAAAATAGCTGCAAAATTAACGGGAGGGAGACTCACCCCCCTTTCTGCCCCCCCAGTCCTTGGCTCATGAAAGGTTGGTCTGCGAAAAATGGGATGATTGGGTATTATGGTGCTAGAAATCCGCCTGGCGCAAAAACTCTTGCCAGACGCGTTCCATTCGACCGATTCCATACAACCGCGCTTTGTACGCTATTTTTGAACCAACCACCCTCGGAACTGACCGGTAAACTCCAGATGGCTTCCGATTTTCGACTCAAGGAACAACTCCCTCGCCTGACCGACGCGATTGTTCTTACTTATAACGCTCGCGATCGCATCAACCATCTCGGGCATTGCCCGTTACCTAAGTACGAGGTGATCGTTCAGATCCTAGAAGATTTCAAAGATCTGCTTTATCCGGGCTTTCGCCGCCGCGAAGGATTGCATGCCGGCAACGTAACGTATCACGTCGGCAATCTCGTTGATTCGCTGCATGATCGATTGACCACTCAAATCGCCAGAGCCCTGCTTCATGCTGACCGTGTCGAGGCCAAGTCACCAGCGGTGAATCCGTGCGACAATGCGATCGACTACGAGGCAAAAGGCCAGTCGATTGCAATCGCTATGCTCGAAAGAATCCCGCAGTTGCGAGCAACCTTGGCCAAGGATGTCGAAGCCGCTTACGATGGCGACCCCAGCGTTTCGAATCGCGATGAAATCATATTTTGCTTCCCAGGTCTAGAAGCGGTGACGATCTACCGTATCGCCCACGAGCTGGTTCACTTCGCCGTGCCGTTTATCCCTCGAATGATGACTGAATGGGCCCATAAGCAAACAGGAATCGATATCCATCCCGGAGCGACGATAGGGGAGTACTTTTTTATCGATCACGGCACCGGCGTCGTCATCGGTGAGACCTGTGATATCGGTGAGCACGTCAAGATTTATCAGGGCGTAACTTTGGGAGCCTTGAGCTTTGCTACCGATGCGGATGGGCAATTGATTCGCGGGACCAAGCGTCATCCAACCATCGAAGACCGCGTTGTAATTTATGCCAATGCGACTATCCTCGGTGGACGCACGACAGTGGGGCACGACAGCGTGATAGGTTCTAGTGTTTGGGTAACCAGCAGTGTTGCTCCCCATTCGACAGTGGTTTTGGAAAAGCCTAAATTGCGTATCCGAAATGGCCAAGGGGATGAATTAGTACACGACTCGAACTACCAGATCTAGGCTAAGTAATGAATTTTAGTGATCGAGCTAGATCAATTGATGTTGGACCAGATGACATCGTAATCACCGGATGCGGTGCCATTACGCCTTTAGGTCATTCCACCGATGCGATGTACCAAGCTCTACAGCGGGGTGAGTCGGCCGTTACGTTATTAGAACCCTCAGCTGGCGTGGATGCGATGCGATGGTTGGGTTCATTGATTCGAGGCTTTGACGCCAAAGAGCACGTACAGCCTCGCAAGACGATCAAGGTGATGTGCAGAGAGATTCAATTGGGCTTCGGCGCTGCCATGCAAGCGTGCAAGAACGCGGGCGTGGCAGCAGGCACTCTTCATCCAGACCGACTTGGCACCGTATTTTCCGGAGAGATGCTGTTTAGTGAGACTCTGGACGTCGAGAGCATCGTGCGATTGTGTGCATCCAATGGTCAGATGGCGCATGAACGTTGGGCTGTTGAAGCAATTGAAAACATGTACCCTTTATGGATGCTCAAGTCCCTTCCCAATATGGCTGCCTGCCATGTGGGGATCGCACTGGACGCGCGTGGCCCGAACAACACCATCACGACGAGCGCAACCAGCGGACTAAACGCATTGCTCGAAGCGATCAACGTGATACGCCGCGACAAGGCCGACGTTATGGTGGTCGGTTCTACCGCGTCGCAAAACTCCTACACGCGATTGCTACAAAGATACGAAGAAGACTATTCACGGGCTTACTCAAACCCTGCGAACGCATGCAAACCCTTTGATGATTCACGCGATGGTTGTGTCGCGGGGGAATCGGCGACCGCTCTCGTGGTGGAACGACGATCCCATGCCGAGGCTCGCAACGCTCCGATCCAAGCCACCATCGTAGCTTGGGCAAACACGTTTGGTACGTCGGACAAACGCCGATGGAGCGGAACGCAAAGTGCAACCGAAAGAACCTTGACACTCCTGATGGAGAGGTCCGGCTTGCAAGCCAAAGACATCGATCATGTAAACGCAGGCGCAAATGGGACGATCCTATGCGATGCGGGCGAAGCGAAAGGGATCGCGAGCGTCCTGAAGGACGTCCCCGTTGCTTCGTACAAGGGAGCCCTGGGCGACTCGGTCAGTGGTTCGTCGCTTGTGGAATTGATCGCTTCTCTGGCTTGCATGGATCAAGGCTCCATTGCACCTACGACCAACCACGTCCGGACCGGAGCCGATTGCCCAATCCCTGTAATCTCCAAGACTGCGAAGCCTCGAATGACTCCATATGCCATTAAACTTTCGCAAACGCATCAAGGCCACTGTGTAGGCGTTGTCGTTTCTGCGGTCAGTTAAGTATGTCCATCTATCTCGACAATCACGCGACGACTCGGGTAGATCCTTCAGTGATCGCCGCAATGCTACCCTTGATGGAATCGCAGTACGCCAATCCTGGCAGCACGACACATCAAGCCGGCCGAGAAGTAAGCGAAATAGTGCAGCAAGCCATGCAAAGTATGGCTGGTTTCTTTAACGCTTGCGCCGATGAGATCGTCGTCACCAGCGGTGCTACCGAGAGCAACAACCTTGCATTATTCGGTATTGCACTTCATCCCAAACAAAAACGCCGTCGCATTGTAACACTGGTCACCGAACATCGGGCGTTGCTCGACCCATTGCTCCGCCTAGAAAAACTGGGGTTCGAAGTGATCCGGCTACCGGTCGCACCAAACGGCCAACTCAACTCCGGCATGGCTGATTTGAATCGCATCTCAGACGCGATCGATGACGATACTGCCCTGGTCACTATCATGATGGCCAACAACGAGATCGGAACGGTTCAGCCCATCAAGGAAATTGCCGCACTCTGTAGTTCCAAGAATATCCCGTTGCATACCGATGCCAGCCAAGCAATAGGACGACTCCCGATCGACGTTCAAACTTTGGGGGTAGACTTATTGAGTTTTTCGGCCCACAAGTTTTATGGCCCGAAGGGTGTCGGAGGGCTTTTTGTCCGTCAATCGCCGTCGAGTGTACTTTTGTATCCACAAATCCTTGGCGGAGGACAACAACTGAACCTCCGCTCCGGCACGCTGAATAGTGCCGGAATCGTGGGCATGGCCAAGGCGATGGAAATTGTCAATCTGGTTAGCGAAAACGAGCTGGCGTCCCAGGAAAGACTACGTAACTTGCTTTGGTTGTTATTGAATGAGCGCATCGACGGTCTAAGCTTGAACGGACCATCGTTGACCAACGAAAGCCGAGAATCGCGTTTGGTGAATAACTTGAATGTCTGCTTCCCGAAGGTGGACGGGCAGTCATTGATGTTAGCCATTCCCGATTTAGCGGTTAGCAGTGGAAGTGCTTGCACCTCTGCCGAACCACATCCAAGCCATGTTTTGATAGGTATCGGACTTAGCGTAGATCAAGCCAGGTCGAGTCTAAGGTTCGGACTCGGTCGCTTTAATACCGAGGCTGAGATGCGAAATGCCGCGGATTGGTTGTCTGAAGCCCACACAAAACTTGCGACGTTTGCAGCTTGACCGACCACGGACCTGGATTGACAATTGGTGTTTACCAACCGTCTGCTCACATCGCCATCGCAGAATTTAATCTCCAACTACAATGTTTGTGACCCAATGAGCTTAGCTCCGACATCCAATGCGTCTAGTAACCTATCCGAATCCAAGGCGACCAAACAGGTCCCTGACCAAAGCGGTCGATTTGGTGATTTTGGCGGTCGCTATGTCCCCGAGACGTTGACTCGAGCGCTCGACGAGCTAATCATCGAATACGAGCGGGCGATGAAGGATCCGGACTTCCACGCGGAGTTAAACGAGCTGCTCCACCGATTTGTTGGCCGACCCTCACCGCTTTATCACGCCAAACGACTTAGCAATCAGCTTGGAGGAGCGCAGATTTGGCTAAAGCGAGAGGACTTAAACCACACCGGAGCTCACAAGATCAACAACACTTTGGGACAAGCGTTGTTGACATTGAGAATGAAAAAGACTCGTGTGATTGCTGAGACCGGCGCTGGTCAACACGGCGTTGCCTCAGCCACCGCTTGTGCACATTTCGGATTGCCCTGCGTGGTATACATGGGCGCCGAAGACGTGCGTCGTCAAAAACCAAACGTCTTCAGCATGCGTTTGATGGGCGCTGAAGTTCGGCCTGTCGAAAGCGGCTCTCGCACTTTGAGGGACGCTGTCAACGAAGCGATGCGAGACTGGATGTCCAGTGTCGAAAATACGCATTACATTATCGGTTCGGTCATCGGGCCCCATCCGTTCCCGATGATGGTTCGCGATTTCCAAAGCGTGATCGGTCGGGAATGCCGCGAGCAATGCTTGAGCGCGATCGGTCGATTACCGGATACGATCGTCGCTTGTGTAGGCGGCGGCAGCAACGCGGCAGGGATGTTTTATCCTTTCATAGACGACCACGGAGTTCGGCTTATCGGGGTTGAAGCTGGCGGTCGGGGTTCTGCGGCGGGAGACCATGCGTCGCCTCTCAGCTATGGTTCGCCCGGAGTGCTGCATGGTTCATATAGCTATGTGATGCAGGACGAGGACGGCCAAACCAGCGATGTCCATTCGATGTCCGCAGGCCTGGATTATCCCGGGGTTGGACCGGAGCATAGTTACTGGAAAGATACGCATCGCGTTGAATACACATCGTGTCGCGATGATGAGGCACTAGGTGCTTTCGATTTTTTGGCCCGAAACGAAGGCATCTTGACCGCGCTAGAAACTTGCCATGCTGTCGCCAAAGCCGCCGAGACCGCCAAAACAATGACCCCTGATCAACATTTGGTCATCTGTTTGTCAGGGCGAGGGGACAAGGACGCTGCCGAGTTGGCTCGGCTTCGTGGGCAAGAGTGGTAAACGCCCCGCTGTGGTAGAATTACGGCACACGCCAATTTCTTTTGAGTTACCACTTTCCCATTCTCGGCCCGCGCGTCGCTAGCCACTACTGAACCCTCGGAATATTTGATGACTGCAATCGATGATTTGTTTGTTGGGCTCAAGGCACAAGGCAAAAAGGCGTTGATGCCATTCATTACAGCCGCAGACCCAAGCCTTGGTTTCACGCGCCAAGTCCTACGCAAACTCGATCAGCTAGGTTGCTCGATGGCAGAGGTTGGAATCCCTTACAGTGATCCGATCGCCGACGGGCCCGTCATCCAGGCGTCCTACACCCGAGCATTGGGTACCAAAGTCAAGCTTCATGACATCCTAACTCAGATCGCGTTGGAAAGCCCAAACCTCGCGATGCCATTGGTTTCGATGGTAAGTTACGCAATCATCCACCGGCAAGGCCCTGAGCACTTTGTCGACGAAGCGATGGCCGCAGGATTTGCGGGAGCGATCGTCCCGGATTTGCTGGTCGAAGAAAGCGGAGCACTTGCCAAGATTTGCCGCACCAAGCAATTCAACTTGATCCAGTTAGTTACGCCGACCACCCCTCGCGAGCGAGCGCTGAAGATTGCGGAGCAGTCGAGTGGATTCCTTTACTTTGTAAGCGTCACGGGCATCACGGGTGAACGCACCGAATTGCCGCCCGACCTGGTGGAACGTGTATCGTGGTTGCGAGATCGAACGCCGCTCCCTATTTGTATCGGTTTTGGAATCTCCAAGCCTGAACATGTCCGACTATTGGCACCTGTTTCGGACGGACTCATTGTGGGGTCTGCTATCGTTCGGCTAATGGAGCAAGCGGCTCAATCCGAGACCAAAGCACTGGTTGCAATCGAACAGCTAGTTTCCAGCCTACTGTCCGCGATGAATCCTTTGAAGTGATCTACAGAACATGAAAACCACCAGCAATCATGACGAACGAATGGCAAAAATGACATTCTCTTCGGTGCATCCTCTCTATCTTGCAAAAGTGGAAAAGAAGGGTCGAACCAAAGTAGAATTGCATCAAGTGATCGAATGGCTGACCGGTTACCAAGACGATGAAATAAAAAATCTGATCGAAGACCAAGTGACGTTCGAACAATTCTTTGAGCACGCCAAATTAAACACAAACGCGCATCTCATCACCGGTGTGATCTGCGGCTATCGGGTGGAAGAGATTGAGAATCCACTAACGCAAAAGGTTAGATACTTGGACAAGCTCGTCGATGAGTTAGCAAAAGGAAGAAAAATGGAAAAAATCCTGCGAGCCCCCCCTTCACCCTCCGTCGGATAGGCAGACCTTGGTCCATAACAGCTAACGATGGAGCCTTAAATAGCATTCAAGCCATTGGACAGTTTTTGCAAGGCTCTCCTCGGGAACCGCATGCCCTTTGCCATGATTGAAAAGTCCGAGTCGTGGGTTGGTAGAAAAAACACGAAAGACTTTGTCCGCCTCACTCATGGTTTTGATGCTTGCGACTCCATCAGCATCGTCCCCTCCGATCAACAAAAAAGCGCGAGGAGCGATGGCCGCGACCAACTGATGATGATCCATGGCAAAGTTCGGTGATTTTACCTTTGGGCCTAGATACCACGCAGCATCCCAATTCGATTGCGAGATGCCGACGCCACCTTCACTGCTGACCGAAGCTTTGATGCGAGCATCAAATGCAGCCAAGTAAAGGACTTCCTTGGCACCGAGCGAATGCCCGACCGCCCCCAGTCTCGTTGCGTCAACGCCTGCCAAAGATGCCAATACATCCACTCCTAAGATCGCATCGTAAAGCATCCTCGCCATCCCTAGCCTTCTCGGGTTCCTCTCAAGAAATGCTTGCCCCTGTTCTGCCGCTTCCATTTTGAAATTTTTCGGCCATAGAAAATTGCGAGGAGACAAGGTCACGAAGCCCTTTCTTGCCAAGTGCAGCGCATACGCCTTGCTTAATTCATCGGAACTGAGTTCCGTCTTCTTTTGTGGATCTGCAAGGCCCACGCACTGCAAGATCGAATGTGGAACGGTCGAATGAAAAACGATCACCCCCGGGCTAGCAACCGAGGTGTCTATGGGGCCAAGTACGTAGGCCTCAACCGATTGACCTTGCTCAGTTTCGTATCGAATACGCCTTCGCATTAGACCTGATTCGACTTCCTCACTTTCAAGCACTTCGATACTTGGCGCTTCGCGTCGCTCTTTCAGATCAAACGCACCGAGAAATTCTGTCCATCGATCGATCGAAGCCTTCTGAAAGGCAACTGCTTCCCCAACGGTGGACAACGACGGGATGGGCTCATTGAAGGCCGAGGGAGCAGCAACACCATTTGCCAACTGAACCTCTCCAAGCCATGGGACTTCTTGTCCCAAGCCGAATGGTCCAAAAAGCAAAACAAATGCAGTCGCATTTAAAAATCTCATCGATCGACTCTCTCCTTAGGCGAACAAAGCTCAGATGCCGTGATTTTATAGTACCCATCACGTTCCGCGTGATTTCCGCCCTTTGTTTTTTAGGCAAATCCGCATGGAGCGTGATCGGGATGGGTACTTAAAATCACATGACTGGCACCGCCGAAGTTACCGACGCTCGACTACAATACTCTAAGCCTACCGTAATTCCTCTCCAGGATGGCCAGTCGTTGTTTTGGGATATCGAGCACCACCATGCCTTACCACCGACGCTTCTCACACTCTCAGCATCCGAATTCGGAGGGTCGCAGGGAGTTTCTCAGCAGCCTAGGCTTGGGTTTCGGTTGGACAGCGTTGCAAGCATTGGATTCAAAGCGATTGACCGGAAGCGAACCGAAAAAGCAAGTTCGTTCAATAGATCCATTGAACCCGTTTGCGTCCCGGTTACCGGATTTTGCGCCGCGTGCCAAATCGGTTATCTTTCTTTTCATGGTTGGCGGACCATCGCAAATCGATACCTTTGATTATAAGCCGCTCCTGCAAACCTTGGACGGGCAGCCGGTGCCCGAATCGATTCGCAAAGCGGTCGAAGCGACGCGGCATGCTAATGTCTTCCATGGCTGCAAAAAAGAACTGATGGCCAGCCCCTACAAGTTCGCTCGATACGGACAGTCTGGAACGTGGGTAAGCAGTCTTTTTCCTAAAATGGCCGAGCACGTTGACGACATCGCGCTGATCTATTCCATGCAAGCGGACTCCAATAACCATGCTCCCGCCAGTTATCAATTGCATACCGGTGATGTACGCGGGGGCAAGGCGAGTTTGGGATCTTGGGTCACATACGGCTTGGGGACAGAAAACACCGATTTGCCAGGTTATGTCGTGCTCTTCGACGCAGGTCCGTTGGGCGGCAATGCAAACTACACCAACGGCTTTTTACCACCCGCTTTCCAACCGACCCGTTTGCGAGATCGGGGACTTCCCGTACTCGACTTGCTTCCTTCGGCAGTCATGTCCAGCGGTCAGCGCCAATCGATCGATTTGATGCAAGAGCTTAATCAGATGCACCGCATAGAGCATCCAGGGTTCACGGAGCTGGATGCTCGCATCGCAAATTATGAGTTGGCTTATCGCATGCAATCTGCCGCGTTGAACATCGGTAATTTTGAGGAAGAACCCAAGCATATTCATCAGCTCTATGGTCTTGATGCATCGGACCCACGCACGCAGAGCTTTGCACGCAAGTGTTTGCTTGCGAGACGGTTGGTGGAGCGAGGAGTTCGCTTCGTTCAGCTTTACGATATGCCGGACAAGGATGGTTGGGACGCGCATGACAAACTTGCCCACAATCACGACCCCAGAGCGCGATGGACCGATAAAAGCGTTGCAGGCTTACTGACCGACCTCAAACAGCGCGGGCTATTGGACACAACGCTAGTCGTCTGGGCTAGTGAGTTCGGCCGAACCCCGATGATGCAAGGCAACATGGGGCGGCAACACAACGCAGCTGGTTTTACGATTTGGATGGCCGGCGGTGGCGTTAAGCCTGGATGGCGCATCGGTGGAACCGATGACATAGGCTTGATGGCCACGGAAAGACCGGTTCAGTTTCGCGACTTACATGCAACCATCCTGACCGCATTAGGCATCCAATTTGAAAACCTCTCGTTTGAAGTCAACGGCCGGGAGGAGCGTCTCACTGGCGTCGCTGGCACGGCAAATCCTCTTTTTGATTTGCTGGTATAACCCAACATGTTCC